>JBLIKM010000081.1:0-7325 GCA_047636295.1 Methylophagaceae bacterium | reverse complement strand
ATTTTTCTGATTTTCTATTAACCCATGATTCAGGTATTAACATTCCAATCGGTTTCTCAAATTTCTGGAACTTACGGTTTGGCCTTCGTAACGACTACAAGAGTATGCCGGCTGAGGGTCGTGAGAAGCTAGATACCAGTTATTATTCTCGTCTTCAATTGAAATGGTAATCAATATCAACCAACAATAATTAATGACATATTGATTCACGATTAAAGCTAGTATCACTTTAATCGTGAATCACTCGATAAATCATTGGGTGATTCACGGTTTTTTATTCGCTCCCCCCCTTTAATTTTAATTTACCCTCACTATCAAAACGCTCAGTTTAAATGCACTATTTTGGGTAGAATAAGCTTAGACATCATCCTTTAAAACCTTTATACAAAACAACTGCTTATAATCCATTAACAGCAGCATAAAACCTAACATATTGATAAATAAATAAATTTTTGCTATAATGATTCGTATATTCACAACGCTTAAAGGTCAATTTATCTTTATTTCAGTAGTTCATACACTGTTACCAATGCTTAGCCATTATCACCCATCTCGCCCAGACCATTTTTGTCGACTCAAATCCCACCCATCATATGGCCCTGCTCTAGTATCTCAAATCAACATGATTTGGCATCGGTTGCCGCTTACCCATATTCCATCGTTCCTATTTCCGGCTACACACACGCCGTTAGTGGCTACAATTGGTATAATATTTAATCACCAACTTTAAAAGCATTACATTAAATTATGGAGAAAATAATTCAAAACTCACATAACGACCTCACCTTTCGTAATCCCGTGCTGGACGATGGTTACGCTATTTACCAGCTGATAAAAGCATGTCCACCCTTAGATTTGAACTCGAGTTACCTGTATTTTTTACAAGCCTCGCATTTTGCAGATACTTGTATCATCGTTGAACAAGATGGCCTGATCATTGGTTTCTTGTCCGCTTACTATCAGCCCGACAAGCCGCAAACTCTTTTTGTATGGCAGGTTGCTATTGCTGAAAGTGCTCGTGGACGTGGTTTGGCTAAAGCGATGTTGCTTGCATTATTAAAGTGCCAGCCTAAGGATTCACAAATGACTGAATTAGGATGTACTATTAGTCCATCCAATAAGGCATCGCAAGGGCTCTTTAGTTCGTTTGCCAAAAAGCACGGACTCATATTGCAAACCAGCCCTTTCATTAATGAAGCTCATTTTGGCGAAGAGAATCACGAGGCCGAAGATCTTTATATTCTTAAAGCTGCAGACAATACTAAATTAATCCCTTATTTTTCTTAAAGGAATCCATAATGACATTAGAAATTTTTAACAAATACGAATCTGAAGTGCGTGGTTACATCCGTGCATTTCCAACTATTTTCGACAAAGCCAAAATGGCTGAAATTTGGGATGAATCTGGCAAGCGCTATATTGACTTTTTTGCCGGCGCTGGCGCATTAAACTACGGTCACAACAATCCTAAAATCAATGAAGCGATCATCACTTACCTTAATAATGATGGTATTGGCCATGCTTTAGATATGGGAACGGTTGCTAAACGAGAGTTCTTGGAAAGTTTTGTTTACAAAATTCTCAAACCCCGCAACCTAGATTACAAACTGCAGTTTGTTGGACCGACAGGCACCAATGCAATTGAATCGGCACTTAAAATTGCGCGTAAAGTCAAAGGTCGTAAACAAATCATGTCATTTACCAATGGCTTCCATGGTATGTCATTGGGTTCATTGAGTATCACCGGTAATAGTTATTACCATGATGATAGCTACGGTGTTCCTGGCTATACTACCCAGATTCCTTTCCATGATTATTTAGGTGACAAAGTAGACACCATTGCGTATCTGAGAAAAATATTAGGTGATGACTCTAGTGGTACTGATCTACCTGCTGCTATCGTTTTGGAAACCATTCAAGCCGAAGGCGGCATTAATGTCGCTGGTGAACAATGGCTAAGAGACTTACGTCTAATCTGTGATGACTTTGATATCTTAATGATTGTCGATGATATTCAAGTAGGTAATGGCCGTTCAGGTGATTTCTTTAGTTTTGAAAGAGCGGGCATCAAACCTGACATCGTCACCCTATCGAAATCTATTGGCGGTGGTCTTCCAATGGCGATGGTGCTGCTTAAACCAGAACTCGATAAATGGAGTCCTGGTGAGCATTCTGGAACGTTTCGTGGCTATAACCCTGCGTTTGTGGCCGCTACTGTTGCCATTGATACCTACTGGTCTGATGACACCTTCTCAAAAGAAATCAAAGTTAAAGCAAAACTTGTCGAAAAGCGTATGCAGGAAATAGCACTACGTTTTGCCGAACACGTTCGTGAAATACGCGGCTACGGTATGATTTGGGGTGCTGAATTCAAAAATCCAGATATTACCTCAGCCATCTGTACACAGGCCTTTGAAGATGGCTTGATCATTGAAACTGCAGGTGCTGCCGACGATGTAATTAAATTCTTAGGCTCACTGATCATTACTGAAGAGTTGATAAACGAAGGCTTTGATATTCTAGAAAATGCCATTGCCATAGTAATTAAAAACCAACTTAAGTAAGCTAAGTAAGCAAGGAGTAGTTTAATGATTGTTAAAAATCTTTATGATGATATTATCGGTACTGATGCTGATGTAGATGCCGCCCAATGGACTAGCCGTCGTTTATTACTTGCTAGTGATGGTATGGGATTTTCACTTCACGACACGCTGATCAAAGAAGGTGAAGCATTACATCTGTGGTATAAAAATCACTTGGAGGCCGTCTACTGCATTGAAGGTCAAGGCGAAATTACTGAAAAGAAAAATGGTAAGGTTCATCCTATCCGCGAAGGCACGGTATATGCGCTGAATAATAATGACCAACATATTCTACACGCTAACAAAGGTGTGGGCATGCGTATGGTATGTGTCTTCAACCCACCCGTAACGGGCCGTGAAACCCATGATAAAGATGGTTCCTATTTATTACCCGAAACAGATTAAGTACTTCAGAATATTCATTAACTGCATTTAAGGATGGTCAGGATCGACCATTCTTAAATGCCAAACAGGATAAACACTGCAAATAGCATGTCAAATACTCCAAATAGAAAGTTAAGTATAGAAAAGATTGGTGGTACCTCGATGAGTGACTACCCTGCCGTCAGAGATAATATTGTTCTCTATTCGAACAATCCTTATAACCGCGTACTCGTTGTCTCTGCTTATAGTGGCATCACCGATGATCTCTTAGAGCACAAGAAAACCGGACAACCAGGCGTTTATGGACTCTTTGCACATAATGATAATAGAAGTGATTGGGTCACCGCCTTTCAACAACTGGGTCTGAAACTCACTCAAATAAATCAATCGCTCTTTATAGATACTGAGCAACGAGCATTAGCCAATGACTTCATTAATGAACGTATTGCCAAGACCAAACAGCTATTAAATCATCTGCAAGTATTGTGTAGCCATGGCCACTTTTCACTAGATGACCATTTGCTGACCGTTCGCGAATTATTGGCTAGCATTGGTGAGGCACACAGTGCATGGAACCTCAGCCAATTACTCAAGAATGAAGGCGTCAACACTTGTTTTATAGATTTGACGGGTTGGGAGACCGAAGACAAACAGCCTTTGGATGATGTTATTACTGAACATCTCGAGGGAATCGACTTCAGTGAAACATTAGCTATTGTAACCGGTTACGCACACTGCAGTGAAAATCTGATGGACAGTTTTGATCGCGGCTACAGTGAAATGACCTTCAGTCGTATTTCGGTTCTTTTAAAAGCAACCGAAGCCGTGATTCATAAAGAATATCATCTGAGTAGTGCGGATCCTCGTTTGGTGGGCGAAGAACAAGCTATTCCCATTGGCAAAACTAACTACGACATTGCCGATCAGCTGGCTAATCTTGGCATGGAAGCGATTCATCCCCATGCGGCGAAAGGCTTGCGTCAGGCTAAAATAGCACTCAGAATCAAAAATGCCTTTGAACCGGAACATCACGGCACATTGATCACTGATGATTACATCAGCGAATCGCCACAAGTAGAAATCATTGCCGGCATGCAACATTTGATTGCCTTGGAAATGTTTGACCAGGAAATGGTCGGACAACAAGGCCGTTATGAAAAAGTGCTAATTGATATGTCCGCGCGTTTGAAATGTAAGGTTATTACTAAAGACTTTAACGCCAATACCATTACCGTTTTCTTGGACACTTCACTCAAAAAAGCTAAACGTCTTGCCGAGCAATTGAAACAACAACTGCCAACCGCAGCCGTTAATACCAGCAAAGTATCGCTGGCCTCGGTTATGGGCAGTGATATGCGTATCAAAGGCTTATTGGCAAGATCAGTACAGACAATGTTTAACTACAACATCAATATCGAAGCCATGCATCAAAATATTCGTCAAGTGGAAATGCAGTTTTTCGTCAACCAAGGCGATTATGAAAAAACCATTAGAGCGCTGCATACTAGTTTAATAGAGATACATGATCACGGGAAAGCTATAGTTGAACATTAATATATTTACTATTCTTTGCCTTGTTTGCCTTGTTTGCCCAATCAGCTACGCGGCACAAGTGCATGTCAAGGAGACGCAAGACGTAACAAAATTGACTGAGCCTATGTATAACCCTTTTGTAGAGCGATATGTAATGGATGAACTCAAAAGTTTACGAATAGACATGAACACCATGCATGTTGACATGACTAAAGAAGTAGTCAATCGCGAGCTAACCGCTACAACACGTGCGGTGGGTTATGCTACTGATACCGTGACCTATTTCTTCTATTTGATTGCTGGAATAAGTTCCGTGTTACTTTTAGTGGGTTGGAACTCCATCCGCGAAATCAGAGATAAAGTACTCAATCTAGCAGATAATAAAGTCAACAATGTCATTTCAGAATATGAAGCCCGACTCGAAAAATTTGAAAAAGAACTGCATAGCAAGTCAATCGGCATTAACCGTGCCCAAATGCTATTAGCTAGGCATCAAGACATTCATAGTCTATGGTTAAAAGCTGGGCAGGAACAAATTCTTAGTAATCGTCTCAATATTTATGATCAGATTTTAGAAATTGACTCAGAAAATACAGAAGCCCTTACCTATAAAGCGGATTTGGCCTTGGAGATGAATGAACCCCAATGGGCTATTAACTTATCTAACCAAGCCTTAGCCATTGACCCAGAAAACAAACATGCTTTCTATCAATTGGCTGGTGCTTATGCCCAACTCAATCAGCCCAATGAAGCGCTGTTCAACCTAGAGAAAGTCCTTAATGATGCCGAAGGCATGGCTGCAGAAGAGGTTATTAATGATCCTGTTTTCAGCTCACTACTAGATAATCCGCAGTTCCAGAAACTATTGCAAACAGATCAAGATATCCCTACCAAAGATTAAGAGTGAAACGTCAGCAGCAGCGAAGATTTAGCTGGGTCCACCTACATATTTAGATATATGGCAAAGCCGGATCCTTTTGCAAATAACGTCTTGCTTGAAGCCATCAACCGATAAACAAGAGAGATAGATTTAACCTGTTTTAGTTCGTTCTAGCATCGGGAAACAAAATATCCATACTTCTGAAATCGCCAACAAGTAATGCTAAGTCTAGATCAACAAAATCATTTTCGAAGCGGCTCGCGCCAAATTGCATTGCTAAGCTCATCGCTTTTGGTGAAAAAAACACTGTCCATGTATTTGCTTCTACGTCATGGCTAGAAAACACAGCCATATCCACTGGTCGACCTGCGCCTATATATTTGGGCGTAAATGCATCCATAATCCTTTGCATGGTAGTTTTCGCTCGTTCAGCATTCGTTATTTCTATTGAGTACCACCCTTCCATTACACGCTCCTTAATTATTGTCATGCAATCGTAGCAACATTAATTAAATAATCAAGCTGAAATGAAGATTAGCGCTAAATAACAACGTTAGATAAGCCCGTTCATACCCTTTCGCCAGTACATTAGATAATATTAGCCACTCTTAAATTTAGATCCTTAGGTTTAGCGCCTCAGGCTCTTTTCACCCAGTTGAATAACTCTTGGCCAGCGATGATGAATATTGGCATCTTCCATTTCTGGCTCAATAGTCACCACATAAATACGTCGTTCCTTATTATCTCTAGCTAGTAATCCTTGTAGATATTGCCCTTTATTTAGATCATACCAATGACTACTGCCTACAAAGTCTTTTTCCATAAAGCTAAAAACAGGTATTTTTAGTGGTTGTGGGAAATACTTATCCCAACGACCACCATAAATTAAATCCAGTCGTGCCCAGCCACCCATCGGCAAATTACCTACCTGACTTTGTCGTCTG
The DNA here is from genome assembly GCA_047636295.1 of Methylophagaceae bacterium. Taxonomy (GTDB): domain Bacteria; phylum Pseudomonadota; class Gammaproteobacteria; order Nitrosococcales; family Methylophagaceae. The sequence goes on along the minus strand of JBLIKM010000081.1, from coordinate 1,002 downwards.
CCCCATGGCATTAATATCAGACTACCATCTTTTTTTTGCACAGGAAGTACCGCTTGGGGATTGGGAAAATACTGTCTCAGTACGTCACCCTGATATTCAAAATACACCGCATCGCACATTAAATTGTTTTCCTATGCCCTGTCGGTTTCCAAGACGGCGCGATGACATTAGGCATAGCGCTGCGATCAATTAATCTACTCGGCGCCACGGCAAATTCACCATAGCGTTGGTTAATTTCATCTATGGCGATATTTAGCTTTTCTCGTTGTTGCTTGTGATCTGTTTCTGCAAATAAATCAGTTTGTTGTTCACTATCAGGATTAAGTGCCGTCACTTGTACTTGCCATACACCCTGTCCTTGCCAGTGCTTCATGGTGAACTGGCGGCATTGTGTAAACAGAGTTTGTCCATCATCAGTCGCTTGGCTTAACTTGACTTTTTTTTGTAACCAGCCTTGTTCGGTTTTTAGTCCAATATAAAAATTACTGGCTTTAAAATGATGTTTTCTAAGCCTTGCTGCTACTTTTTCACTCATGTGTTGGAAGTAGGTAAGGATGGTAGTGAGGTCTTTTGTTTGTGGTGGCATGACTTTACCGTGACCAATTGTTTTAGGTGCTTGTACATAGTTTTTCACAACATCAGGATCTTTACCTTGTGCCATCAACCATAATCGTCGGCCTAAGTTACCAAATCGTTTGGCTGGAATACTGATCGGAATATGTTTCATATCGCCACAGTTAATCACGCCATATTGAGCTAAGAAACCTGCTGTCCCCTTATTGATGCCGCTTAGTTCAGTGACATGCAAGGGTGCCAAGGTGGCTTCGGCATGCCATGGCTCAATGACGGTAAGTCCATCAGGTTTATTGAGTTTAGCCGCATACTTAGCCGTCGTTTTGTCACCACTAATACCAATGCTACAGGTTAAACCTGATACCTTGCTAGCGGTTTGTTTAACTAATTGCCCAATCTCAAAGGGTGTACCAAATAGACTTTGGCAAC
>JBLIKM010000080.1:0-7336 GCA_047636295.1 Methylophagaceae bacterium | reverse complement strand
GAGTTCTTTTACGGTACGTACGCCGTGTACAAGTATCACTTTTTCAAAATTGTCGTAGACTGCAATGTCTTGTATCAAGCTCATGAAGGGGGCTAAGCCAGTACCCGTTGACAGAAAATATAAGTTTTTTGCTGGCTTTAAATCATGTATCAATAATGTTCCAGTTGGCTTACTGCTGACCAGCAATTCATCTCCTACTTTTATATGTTGTAGTTTCGATGTTAAGGGGCCATTAGGAACAATAATACTAAAAAATTCTAAATGTTCTTCATAATTTGGACTGGCTATACTGTAAGCACGCGTTAAAGGACGACCATCACTTTGTAAGCCTATCGTCACAAACTGTCCATTTTCAAAACGTAAACCAGATTCGCGTGTTGTTTTAAAACTGAACAAATTGTCGCTCCAGTGATGTACGCTCAAAACACGCTCAGTTGTATATTTACTCACTCTTAGTATCCTTTATTAATTGTTTATTTAGCTGAAATTGAAGCGATAATTTCTGGTACGGCTTCAAATAAATTAGCTACAAGTCCATAGTCTGCCACCTGAAATATGGGCGCATCAGGGTCTTGATTGATGGCAACAATAACTTTGCTATCTTTCATGCCATATGTATGCTGAATCGCTCCGGAAATACCGATCGCAAAATATAAATCTGGTGCGACAACTACTCCTGTTTGTCCTACTTGTATCTCGTTAGGTGCGTATCCTGCATCCACCGCTGAACGCGTAGCGCCGAGTGCTGCACCTAATTTATCGGCAAGTGGTGATAAAGTTTTTTCAAAATCATTAGCACTACCTAGCGAACGACCTCCTGAAATAACCACTTTGGCTGAGCCAAGCGCTGGCCTTGCAGACTGACTACGTTCTTCAGACACCCACCGGACTTTATTTGTTGCAGCGGGCGCTGCTAATGAGAAAATTTCTGCATTCCCGTTCTCAGACTGCTCTGCGATTGCAAAGTTACTCGCATGCACGGTTATTATCTGAATGTTATCTGTGCTTTGTACTGTTGCATGTAAGTTACCTGCATAAATTGAGCGCGTATAAGTATTGTCGCCTTTAATTTTCAGCACGTCAGTAATCATCGCGACATCTAATAATGCAGCTACATGAGGTAAAATATTTCGGCTAAATGATGAGTGAGCAGCTAAAATTACTTGGTAATCGTTAGCAATGCCAACGACGATTTTAGCTACATCTTCAGCAAGTAAATGTTTTAAATGTGCGGACTCAACACTTAATATTCGCTCTAAACCATCAATACTTGCAGCTTGCTTGGTGAGAGCTTCAGTCGCTTTACCAACAATTAACAAGTCAACACGTGTAGCCCAAGCTTGTGCAGCACTGACAGCCTGATAAACGGAAGGATTGAGATCCAGTTCGTCATGCTCAGCTAAAACTAAAACAGTCATAGTGTTACTCCTTCTAGATCTTTTAATTTTTGTAATAATTCTTGCACGCTACTTACCTTAATGCCGGCTTTGCGGGCTGATGGCTCTGAAACACTAATCAGGTTTAAGCGTGGTGTTATATCTACGTTTAACTCCGTAGCGGTTATTGTTTGAATCGATTTTTTACGCGCCATCATTAAGTTTGGTAATTTAACAAAACGGGGTTCGTTCAAACGTAGGTCGGTGGTGAGAACTGCTGGTAAACCTACTGCTATGACTTCAGTGCCACCATCTACTTCACGTGTAACGATAGCCTCATTACTTTCAATATCGATGTTTGATACAAACGTACCCTGGCCATAACCTAATAATGCAGCAAGTACTTGTCCTGTTTGACCAGCATCACTGTCGATAGCCTGTTTACCCAGTAAAATTAATGCTGGTTTCTCAAGTTCAACTACCGCTTTAAGTAACTTTGCTACGCCAAGTGGTTGTAATACGCTGTCGGTTTGAATCAGTATTGAACGATCAACCCCCATGGCGAGGGCGTGCCTGAGTACATCCTGATTTGCTGTACTACCTAGTGACACTGCAACGATCTCTGAAGCTAGCCCTTTTTCTTTTAAGCGCAAGGCTTCTTCGATAGCGTTTTCGTCAAAAGGATTGGCGCCCATTTTGACGCCAGCGATATCTACATCTGAACCATCTTTTTTGACATGGACTTTGATGTTGTAATCTACGACACGTTTAACGGCTACTAATATTTTCATATGTACTTCCTTTGATATTTGCAAAACATTATAGCGCTCGTTATAATATTAGTAAAATTGATATTAATCATATTATATATCTACATAATAGATATATGGTTTGACCAACAAGATGATGTAAAATGAAATACACATTAAGGCAACTTGAAATATTTGTAGCCATCTGTCGAACTGAAAGCGTCTCGCGTGCAGCAAAACAGTTGTTTCTCTCTCAATCTGCAACCAGCACATCATTGGGTGAGCTAGAACGTCAATTTGACTTGAAGTTATTCGATCGCGTCGGCAAGTCGCTGAGTATCAATGAAACTGGTCGGCAATTATTACCCAGAGCTGTAGAGTTATTAGATCGCGCAAATGAGATTGAAGCTCAATTATCTGGGCACGCAGGGTTTGGTGAGATGCATATTGGCGCGACACTTACAGTCGGTAATTACCTTGCAACTCTATTGATAGCAAAGTTTTTGTACGAGCATCCTGAAAGCAGCATTCATCTACAAGTACACAATACTAAAACTATCGTTCAGCAAATTGCCAAGCATGAACTCGACCTAGGATTAATAGAAGGTGACTGCAACCATCCAGATCTTGAAGTGCAACCATGGATAGCGGATGAGCTTGCCATATTTAGCGCGCCAAATCATCCTCTAGCCAAATTGAAAAACATTAGTATAAGCGCTTTAATAAAAGAGCCTTGGATATTGCGCGAAAAAGGCTCTGGCACACGTGAAACATTCGATCGCGCCTTTCAAAATCATCATGCGCAGCTTAATATTCGCTTAGAGCTGGAACATACTGAGGCAATTAAACGTGCAGTGGAATCTGGGTTGGGGATTGGCTGTATTTCTCGCCTTGCGTTAAAAGATGCTTTTCGTCGTGGTAGTTTAGTGCCGCTAGATACGCCTGATATGAAATTGAACCGATATTTTTACTTTTTATGGCACAAGCAGAAATATCAAACCGCTGGAATGCGGCATTTTTTAAATCTCTGTAAAGAATTGACCGTTGGACTTGAACGTAGCGATCAAATTAACTTACCCCAAATAGCCTGAAAATACGATGATGCAACGCGATATAATGAACTATGACATCCTAATAGTTGGCGCTGGCCCAGCGGGACTTTCTGCCGCTATTAAAGCAAAACAGTTAGCTATTAAAAATGGCAAAGAACTCAGTGTGTGCGTCATTGAAAAGGGTGCTGAAGTAGGTGCGCATATTATGTCTGGGGCAGTATTAGACCCAAGAGCATTAAACGAACTTATACCCGACTGGCTCGAAAAAGGTGCACCGCTTTATAGCAAAGTAACACAAGATACTTTTAGTCTAATGAGTGAGAAAAAGAGCTTGGATATACCGCACTGGCTGATGCCGCCACTTATGAATAACCAAGGCAACTATATTATAAGCTTGGGCGAGTTATGCCGTTGGCTTGCCCTTCAGGCTGAAAGTTTGGGTGTAGAAATATATGCTGGTTTTAGCGGTCAAGAGCCTTTATTCAATCAGCAGCAGCAACTTATTGGCATTATTACGGGCGATATGGGCCGCGATGCAGAAGGTAAAGAAACATCACAATTTGCTGCAGGTATTGAAATCCATGCGAAATACACGTTAATTGCCGAAGGTACCCGGGGCTCATTGACGAAAGTAGTTGAAGACAAGCTTAATTTACGTAAACAAAGTCAACCGCAAAAATATGGCTTAGGATTTAAAGAAATTTGGCGCATCCCAGAAAATCAGCATCAACCTGGCTTGGTACAACATAGCATGGGTTGGCCACTTAATACTGACACTGGCGGTGGATCGTTTATTTATCACTACGGAGAACAGTTACTCTCTGTTGGTTTTGTAGTGCACCTAGATTATAAAAATCCGCATCTTTCACTTTTTGATGAGTTCCAACGTTTTAAAACCCACCCAAAAATGAAGGCGCTACTTAAAGATGGTGAGCGCATTAGCTATGGTGCTCGTGCAATTAGCGAAGGAGGTATACAGTCTTGGCCAGAGCTGATATTTGCCGGTGGTGCTTTTATTGGATGTAGCGCGGGTATGGTTAATGTGCCACGAATTAAAGGCATTCATAATGCAATGAAATCTGGCATGCTCGCCGCAGAAACTACATTTGATGCTATTTTCAACTTAAAAAACAATCCTTATGACACGCTATTACACGCTTATCCTGCAGCTATTAAAACCTCTTGGTTATGGCGTGACTTAAACGCTGTGCGTAACATTAAACCTTTACTTTCACACTTTGGTAGCGGAATTGGACTGTTGCTAGCCGGGCCAGAAATGTGGCTAGCCTCTTTTAATGTTTATCTGCCATGGACACTAAAACATCGGTTGGCTGATCATGAAACCTTGCGTAAAGCTAATGAAGCGTCAAAAATTGAATATCAGAAGCCAGATGGTATTTATAGCTTTGATATTTCTAGTTCCATTAATTTGAGTAATATTAGCCATGAAGCAAATCAGCCTTGTCATTTGCAACTTAAAAATCCATCAATCCCGATTTCAATAAATTTAAAAGAGTATGACGCACCTGAGCAAAGGTATTGTCCTGCGGGAGTTTATGAAATTGTGTCAGACATTGGTGGTCAAAAACTGCAAATAAATGCGCAAAATTGCATACAATGTAAAACGTGTGATATCAAAGATCCAACACAAAACATTAATTGGGTGCCGCCAGAAGGTGGTAGTGGCCCTATCTATCCAAATATGTAAAATTCTTAATCCTTTGCTTTTGAGGCCTCCGATACCATAATCAAAAACAAAAACTACAATTACCAAAGACTACCGCCTTAATTATAATGATTTTGTCTTGCCGAGCTTATACTTACGCGCAAAACCACAGTGTATGTTAATGGTTATGCCAAAGCCCTTGCTCACGTCATCAATAGATGACCTGCTGTCATTCAATGTCTGATAATGATAGCTAGTCTCAATGTAATAGAGCTCTCTATAAATAGTTGAAGGAAATATTAGAAAGATTACCTACCTTTTCTAATAATCAGATTGAAGAGTTGTTGTTATTGGTTTGGACTAAGTTAATTTGAGTTGGAGTGGTGGGGGGGTACACAATTCTCCGCCGTCTGAGCCAATAGAAGAGTGATTGAGTAAACTCCTTCCTGTATGTGGTCAATGGCACTATACCTGCCAAGATAGCTTTCAAGATACTTGGTTGCTACACCTAAGCCGGTGTATCCATCGCTTGAGTCGCAAGTAATAAATATTAACGTTCTGAAACAATAGATCTCTTCAAATACACTAATTCCTATTGCCAAGTTCACAGAACGATGAATTAATTATCTTTTTTTGCTTTTTCGACGTACTTGTGAATTATGCTCATTAGAGTCTTTATCGCCTCTAGAGAGTAGGTAGTGTCCATCTTAACAATACCAACGATAGCTTTATATTAACTATTTTAGATAGAACTCAGCAGTTAATGTCAGTGTCAAGAGTCCTGTTATGGGGCTCTCATGCGTTACGGCATCACATTTCTGAGGACTCATCGTGCTTTAGATCTGGTTACAGGGCTCTTTAGTGTCATAGTCTGCTTGTCCTCGATGAAGCTGATACAGACCCCGTCGAGCTCTTCAAGAAGCAGTGGTTCGCTTGTAAATCCGCACGAATAGGGCGTCTGTCCGTCCTGGCTACAGTCGTCACTTTCCAGATGTTGGCACGACGTGCAGGTACCGAAGGGGAGTTTGCCTCTCTCTTGCGACACCTGACTGAGCATGTGTTGCAAAACATTGGAGAAGTTATCCTGGATGCTGGGAGAGAGGGAGTTCACAGCACGGACCAGAGATTCTAAGGGATCGTTCGCAAGAATACCCTTGGCTTTCTCGGTTAGAATGAGTCGAATACTGCGCCTGTCGTCCTCTGAACGCATACGTGTCAGGTAGCCTTGAGTTTCGAGGCTTTTAATTGTCTGTGATGCTGTACCACGGGTCGTGGCATGAAAGGCGGCGAAGGCGGACGGCGTTCGTGAGAAACGGTTTGCCTGTGCAAAGTATCTCAGTACTGCCCATTGGGCTGTCGTCAGTCCTTCGGCGAGACTTTCTCCTGACGCTATGCGACCCAGGTGAAAGACCAACTCTGCTATAGCACGACTGTTCATTTTAGTTCCTTGCTCATAATCATATGATAGCGTTTAAAAACCATCTGTACAAGATGGTTTTTTTGAATGCAATTATAGTAGCGTTTAAAAACTGTATTGACAAAATAGTAGTATCGGAACGATACTATAAGCCTGTCGTACTCCAGTTTGGAAAAATGAAAGATGAACGTACAGGAAAAAAATTCGCAATCAGATCACTGCCGATAGGGTTGTGCTCTACATGAAAAGTACGCCGCAGTTCCCGCAGAGTGGTTTTCCGGCGCGACGGTGCAGATACTCCAGGCCTGTGATGTGAAATACTTTGCCACAGTGGATGTGCTGGCCGACCCAGACATTCGCGAAGGGATCAAGGTTTACAGCAATTGGCTGACCATACCGGAACTCTACATCAACGGCGAGTTTGTCGGTGGTACCGATATTGTGGGCGATATGCATCAGCAAGGTGAATTGCAGAAATTGATGAATTCAGTAGAGGTTTTATGATATTGAAACCGATTATGAGTAAATATTGTTTTTAACGGGGCTGCCGTATTTTCGGTATCAAGATGTTAACCCAGCAGAACAGGAGCTGAAAATGCCTGAAATAGCAGAAATTGAAGACACTTCCAACCCTTACGCGGTCAAGTTCATTCTCAAGGAACTGCTGACTTGGGGGATAACACGAACATACGACGACGCTGTGCAGGCAAAGGACGGCGGTGCAAACTAGCTGCCTATTAGCGCCAAGACGACTGTGGATGGCCAAACAGCCTCCATCGCTGCGGAAGCGACCAGTGCAAAGACTGTTCTAAGTAAAGAAAATCAGCAGCGCATTGGTTATTTCAACCTGGTGCTCGGCGCGCCGTCGCAGATTTCAACGCGACGGCATCAGGAATATGGTTTGGTCGATTACATCCGCTATCGACATTATGACTGTTTAGAACAGCAGGACCAGCAACAGGTCAATAAGACTAAGTAATCGTGTTGATCAAAAATTCACGCTAAAACTGATCGGAAAATATTTTTATATGTATCAACCAGAATAGGAAAACGCATAGATGTCAGAATCACAGTTT
>JBLIKM010000079.1:0-7368 GCA_047636295.1 Methylophagaceae bacterium | reverse complement strand
TGGCCATAACCTCATTGTTTATAGCCATTTCGAAGATACCTTGTTAGATATCGGACGCGCTTTCGATCTTGGATACAACGAAATAGTTAATGCTAATCCAGATTTAGACCCTTGGTTACCCGGTGAAAATCAACGCGTCATTGTACCGAATCGCTTTATTCTTCCAGATGCGCCACATGAAGGTATTGTGATTAATTTGGCTGAAATGCGGCTGTATTATTATCCCAAAGCTAATAAAAACGAACGCCAGAAGGTTATCACCCACCCTATCGGTGTCGGACGTGAAGGCTGGACAACGCCGCTTGGTAAAACGCGAATTATTCAAAGAATAAAAGATCCTTCATGGACGCCTCCCGCATCAATAAAAGCAGAACATCTCCAAAAAGGTGATCCCTTACCAAACGTTGTGCCTGCTGGTCCCAATAATCCCTTGGGTGCTTTTGCGATGCGTTTAGGTATGCCAGGATATTTGTTACACGGCACTAATAGACCCTTTGGAGTGGGTATGCGTGTTAGTCATGGTTGCATCCGGTTATTTCCAGAAGATATTGAACATTTATTTGGAATTACCGCCGTTAATACACCAGTGGAAATCTTATATCAGCCTGACAAAGCGGGCTTGTTAGATGGAGAACTTTATCTGGAAGCGCATGAGGTGCAGACTGATTACGATCCACGGCGGGGTAATAATATGACATCAATGGTATCGGCTATTTTGAAAGCTCAAGATTTCTTACTAAGCGATGATGACTTTCCGTTTGCAGCAAAAATTGTTAGAGAGCATACCGGTTTAGTAATGCGGGTTAATCAAGTTGAAGAAGCAATGGTCAATGACGTTTGGTTTGTTCATACAGGTCTGACACAAAATGCAAGGTTAAAACTAGCGCAAGCCTCCACTCAATTGAACTTTAATGATTCTTTTTGGCCATTAAGAAGAGCGGCAGAAGGCGAGATTGTTCTTGGACCGTTCGACACACAGCAACAAGCAAATGAACGCGTGATAGCGCTAAAGCAGGTTACAGATATACAGGCATGGACTGCACTAGTATCCAGTGATGCTTTGTGAAGTCATGCGAAATTAATACTGCTTGGTGTTGAAGCTTGAGTCATTTATTTGAGGCAAAAAAAAGCCGGGATAAATCCCGGCTTTTTTAAAGCTAGATGCTTATTTGCTCATTGCTTTTTCGAACATACGATCAATTTTTGCACAACATTCATCAACTGAACTTTGAGCTGAATTAGCTGATTTTTGAGCGTTTAATGCAGTTAATTCTGCATCGCTAGCTGAGCGTTGTGCTACATCAGCAGTCGATTGTGCATTGCGTGCTGCTAATAATGCAGATTCAGCAGTCGATTGTGCAGCGCTTACAGATGACTTTAATGCATCCATTTCAGCAGTGTTTGCACATGCAGTTAATAAAGCTAAAGGAAGAATGATAGCGCCTAATTTAGTCAATGATTTCATAAAGAGTCTCCATAAGGAAAATATTAGTTTCTGGGATCCAACTATATTGCTAAGAACAATATATGCCAGTAGGCTAGCAGGTATTATTTAGGCTGTCTAATGTCCTTTAAGTTAAACCTGCAAAATACAGTGATTTATTGTTATAATAGTCCGTTTTAATAATCTCGTGATGATCTTTTTGTTACGAAAACGGTGGATAAAACCGTTTCACTTGCTCTGGAAAAAACTAGTCTATGCATCCTATGCTGAATATTGCCGTTCGGGCAGCCCGTAGCGCGGGCAGTATCATCGTTCGCTCGTTACAACATGTTGAACATCTTGAAGTGACAACTAAAGGTCGCAATGATTTTGTTACTGATGTCGATCGCTTAGCTGAACAAGAAATCATTAATGCGATCAAAAAAGCCTATCCTGAGCACGCCATTTTGGCTGAAGAGTCAGGTACGCAAGGTGACAATGAAGTTATGTGGGTGATTGACCCACTAGATGGTACGACTAATTTTTTACATGGCTTTCCGCATTATTGCGTGTCAATTGCCGTGATGGTGCGTGGTAAAACTGAACATGCGGTAATTTACGATCCCTTGCGTGATGAATTATTTTCCGCCAGCCGAGGTGGTGGTGCAAAACTTAACGATCGCCGCTTGCGCGTGACCAAGAAAAAAGTATTGGCGGGCACGTTAATCGCAACGGGCTTTCCTTTCAAATGCCCACAGCATTTAACGCCTTATTTAGCGATGTTTAATGCTGTTTTTCCGCAAGTTGCTGATGTGCGACGTGCGGGATCAGCCGCTCTAGACCTAGCTTATGTTGCTGCTGGACGGTTAGATGGCTATTGGGAAATTGGCCTAGAAAAATGGGATTTAGCTGCTGGCATCTTACTTATTGAAGAAGCTGGTGGTGTTGTGACTGATTTTGCCGGTGGTGACAATTATTTCAATCAGGGCAATCTGGTTGTAGGCAACCTGGCGATTCAGCAACAAATTTTAGACAGTATTACGCCACACTTAACTGAAGAGTTAAAAAAATAACGCTTAGAGTATTTAAATATTCTTACATTTATATGCTAATGGCATTCCTTTTATATAGAACTAAATATGACAACTAATCTTAGAGAAATCAGCAAGTTACGTAATATTGCTATCATCGCTCACGTCGATCACGGTAAAACAACCTTGGTTGATCAATTATTACGCCAATCTGGCACATTCAGTGACCATGAAGAATTACAAGAACGTGTGATGGATTCAAACGATCTTGAAAAAGAACGTGGCATCACTATTCTTTCTAAAAATACAGCAATTCGATGGAATGGCTACCACATCAATATTGTTGATACACCAGGCCATGCCGATTTTGGAGGTGAAGTAGAACGTGTATTATCGATGGTTGATTCTGTATTGCTATTGGTTGATTCATCGGAAGGTCCGATGCCACAAACGCGTTTCGTAACTCAAAAAGCCTTAGCTTTAGGTTTGAAACCGATTGTTGTTATCAATAAAATCGACAAACCAAGCGCCCGTCCATCGTGGGTTTTAGATCAAACATTTGATTTGTTTGCTAATCTTGATGCGACTGATGAGCAGTTAGACTTTGAAGTCATTTATGCTTCAGGCCTGAATGGTTTTGCTGGTTTAGAAGAAACTGTACGTGATGGCGATATGGAACCTTTATTTCAATTAGTGGTTGATAAAGTTAAAGCACCTGATGTTGATGTCAACGGCCCTTTCCGTATGCAAGTATCATCAATAGACTACAACAGCTATGTTGGTGTTATCGGTGTTGGCCGTATCGAACGTGGTACTGTTAAAACAAATACACCGGTTACGGTTATCGATGTTGAAGGCAAAACACGAAATGGTCGCGTACTAACTGTAATGGGCTTTATGGGCCTACAACGTGAAGAAGTTCCGTTTGCTCAAGCAGGCGATATTATTGCCTTTACGGGTCTAGATTCACTTAAGATTTCTGATACCTTGTGTGACCCATCTGAAGTGGAGGCTTTGCCGCCTTTATCAGTTGACGAACCAACGGTTACGATGACATTCCAAGTTAATAATTCACCAATGGCGGGTAAGGAAGGTAAATTTGTAACAACCCGTCAAATTAAAGAACGTCTTGATCGTGAATTGATTCATAACGTAGCGTTACGTGTTGATCAACTGCCAACAGATCCAGATAAATTCCGCGTATCAGGCCGTGGTGAGTTGCACTTATCAGTGTTAATTGAAAACATGCGTCGTGAAGGTTTCGAAATGGGCGTATCACGTCCAGAAGTTATCATCCGTGAAGTTGATGGCAAAAAACAAGAACCATTTGAAGCGGTAACTGCCGATGTGGAAGCTGAACATCAAGGTTCAATCATGGAAAAATTGGGTGAACGTGGTGCTCAATTAACTGATATGGTGCCAGATGGTAAAGGTCGAGTACGTTTAGACTTCATCATACCGTCACGAGGTTTAATTGGTTTCCGAACAGAATTCTTAACGTCAACCCAAGGTACAGGCTTATTGTTTAGTGTTTTCGATCATTATGCGGCAGTTAAAGTAGGTGATTTTGGTAAGCGTCAAAATGGTGTATTAGTATCTAACGGCATGGGTAAAGCCGTCGCTTTCTCAATCTTCAATTTACAAGATCGCGGTCGTATGTTTATTGGTCACAATGATGACGTATATGAAGGTATGGTTATCGGTATTCACTCTCGTGATAATGACTTAGTTGTTAACACATTAAAGGGAAAACAGTTAACCAACGTACGTTCAGCGGGTACCGATGAAGCGATCAACTTAGTTCCACCTATTAGAATGAGTTTGGAACAAGCTCTAGAATTCATCGGTGAAGATGAATTGTTAGAAGTAACTCCAAAATCAATTCGTGTTCGTAAAAAATTATTACTTGAACATGAACGTAAAAGTGCGTCACGTGGTAAATAAGCTTTGTTGAATTAGCAATAAAATTTAATTTAGCTAAATGAAAAAAGAAGGGTGTCCTATAAATTATTAGGATGCCCTTTTTTATGATTGCAATTCAGCAATGAGTAATAATGGTCAATAAGGTTTAATCTGTGAATCATAGCGCTTGCTCTAGTAAGGATGAAGATAGCAACTGCAAACAACGACTAAGAACCAGCAATGACAAGAATTAAGAGTAATGAAATGACTCCGTATGTGTAAAGACAATAAGATTCGGGCCGAGCAGGCGAAAATTCTCTATCAACAATCACCTATAGTATTGTTGGCAATACTACTGTTAGTGACGCTTGTTATCTCGTTCTTTAAAAGTCGGCTTGAACAAGGCTTTCTAATACCATGGGCTACATGGATATTAATTTTGACCAGTGTAAGGGCATACCTAATATGGTCTTTCCATAAACAAGAAAAAATTGACTCGCCAGATAATTGGTTGAAACTCTATACCGTAACTACGTTTCTATCAGGCATATCTTGGGGGATATTGTTAGTTCAAGTTTTGAATCCAGTTTCCGGTAATGAAGTATTAATTTTGTCCTTTATTTTGACGGGAATGATCGCTGGTGCATTGCTGCCATTGTCATGTTATTTACCAGCTTATTTTGTATTCTCAATTCCAATGTTGACACCATTCGCTATTAATATGTTCAGCTTAGAGGGAATAGAGTTCTCTTCTACCGGATTTTTAGTTCTAACATTTTTAGTATCAATGTTGGGATTTTCAACACTAGTTAATCGTAATATTTTAGATACTATCAAGCTTCGAATAAATAATATTGATTTACTTGAAGACCTAAAAGCGCAAAAAAAATTAGCCGATAGTGCCAATAGTGAAAAATCACGATTTTTGGCCGCTACAAGTCATGATTTACGCCAACCCTTATATGCACTTGATCTTTATTTGGGGGCATTACGGACAGAGCTACAATATCCCAAGCAAATGGAATTACTAGATAAAGTTCAAATATCAAGTAAAACCCTTGCCGACTTATTAAATGCTTTGATGGATGTCTCTAAGCTCGATTCCGGTGGGGTAGAGGTCAATGCTGAATATTTTGATCTGATGGACGTGCTTTTAGGGATATGCATAGAATACGAGCAGCAAGCCAAGGATAAAGGTATTGAGATTAAAGCGTCTTTAGATGAGGCATTAATTAATACTGATCCTATTTTACTAGGTCGAATACTTCGAAATTTAATCTGTAATGCTATTAATCATAATGAAAATTGTTGTTTGATAGTTTCAACGTCTTTGAGTAATGGCAAAGTGACGGTCAATATCATTGATAGTGGTAAAGGCATTAGTGTCAAAGAGCTAGATAATATCTTCTCTGAATTTTACCAGTTGAATAATCCAGAGCGTGATAGAAATAAGGGGCTAGGCTTGGGACTTGCTATTGTAAAACGCCTAACTGATTTACTGAACGTTGCCATCGAAGTAGAGAGTGAAGTGGATAAGGGAACAAGATTTTCCTTAGTCCTAGCTTTGGCTATTGATAAACGCAAAATCCCACGATTAAAAATAATAGATTCAGTCGATAATATAGACTTAGCAGGGCTATTTATTATTGTTATTGATGACGAAAAAACAGTTAGGGATGCGACAAAAACATTACTGCGAAATTGGGGCTGTGAAGTATTGTCGGTTAGTTCTCAATTAGAGTTGATTACAACATTATCAAAAGATAATTACGCGGTGCCTGATTTGGTGATTTCGGATTATCGTTTAGCCGACAAAAAAAATGGCTTGGATTCGGTGAGTGCAGTATATGATTATTTTATGGTCGAAATTCCAGCACTTATAGTAACCGGCGATTCATCAGAAAAAATCGTATCAGAAATAACCGCAAGCAAATACACCTTGCTTCTTAAACCTATCAGTAGCCAAATGCTTCGTGGACAAATCGAAAGGGTGTTAAAAGGATAATATTTTGCGGGCTTTATTACCGGCTTGGGTACGGTTATCAACGTTAAGAATAGTTAATAATTGACTAACATATTGTTTGACGGTACCTTCCGACAATTTTAGTTGCAGTGCAATCTCCCTATTGCTGATACCTTTCGCCAAACAGGCCAATAATTCAAACTGTTTTGTACTGAGAGAGGGGGGGGATAATGATTGTTCATTTTGCGATGACAATGGCGGTCGATAACTACCACCATTAAGAACCATCGATACCGCCTTAAGAATTTCACAGCCATCACTGGCCTTAGTGATGTATCCAGAGGCTCCACTTTCAAAACAAGCTCTAATGGTGAATGGTTCATCATTAGCAGACACAACCAATATGGGAACTGTTGGTAACTGTTTAATCAGCTCACGAATACAGTTAGAGCCTGTCATTCCAGGCATGCCTAGATCGAGCATAATGAGTGCTAGTTTAGGGTCTAGTTGTGTTGTTAAGCTGGCCCAATCAGATGCAAATTCAATTTCCATCGGTTCAGGATATTGCTGTAGCCATGTCGCCATGCTATCTCTAAATAAACCGTGATCATCGGCAAGCAGAATTTTCAATTAAATAATCCCTTGAAATATGTGTTTAGGAATGAATTAGATAAAACTAACTAAAGTTAATATTTAATTGCTCCCTTGAAGGTTATGATGACGCAACCATACAGTTTATCTATAAAGCATAGAGCAGGACAACAAATTGTTGGTGTTATCGGCAATTACGGGCGCGAGTTCATAATCGCTACATCTATTATGGCTGATTTAATAATAAGTCTTAGCCATCATACTATATTCATTTAATTTCAAATTTAGGATTATCTCATGACATCAACACGTTTAAAACAGTTAGGACAAGGTATGACCGAGTACATCATTATCGTGGCATTGATTGCCATTGTGGCGATTACGGTCTTTAACATCTTTGGTGATACGGTTCGAGGCCAAGTGGGTGATATGGCTGCAGAGTTAGGTGGTGGAACAGC
>JBLIKM010000078.1:0-7544 GCA_047636295.1 Methylophagaceae bacterium | reverse complement strand
TCATCAGGTTTCGGCTTCAACCTTTTTGGTAAAGATAAATCACCAAAAGACGCTCCTAATAGCCATCACTAAACTGCACAAACGGTATTAGAAGATGAGAACGATAATTTATCTGCAAATAAAATCCCCACTCATCATCTGTTAATTGCGTGATTAGAACGACTTTCACTGCCTACTGATTTGAGTAAAAAAGTGACAAAAATTCGCCCTCAAATAGAAACAGGGATTAATGATGCAGAATTACCCGCCATCATTAATGATATTGCAGCCATAGTGAGTACTTTAGGTTCTCAAGCTGTTACTGAAAAACACGGTTATGAAGAGCTCCTGAAATCACTTACCTCTCGTTTGAATGAGTTAGGTCAACATATTAGGAAAACGGGCACCGAAGATGCCACCGCATTTGAGCATCGTAAGGTAGTAGGTCAGGCTGTTGAACAGCAAGTGCTTGGTATTCGTAGCGAGGTAGCAGGCGCTGATGATCTTGAGATACTTAAATCGACTGTCAGTGATCGTTTGGATTTTCTGAATCAACATTTTGAGCGTTACCGCCAATCTGCTGAAAAATCACATGACTTAGCTCTCAAAGATGCTTTAACAAGTATCTGGAATCGACAAGCACTCAATGAAGATTTGGAAAAAGAATTTTCCCGTTGGCAGCGTTACCAAAAACCGCTTAGCCTTGTTGTTTGGAATATCGATTTATTCAAGCGGGTTAATGATAAATATGGTCATGCCGAAGGTGATAAAGTGCTAAAAACTATTGCCCGTATTTTTGTGCAAGTAACACGTGATGCCGATTTTATCGCACGTTTCGGTGGTGAAGAGTTTGTGGAGATTTTTCCTGAAACACGCTTAGAAGATGCGCTTATTCCAGCCAATAAAATTCGTGAAAAAGTAGCCAATTTTAAATTTCATTATGAAAATAAACCGGTACCGATTACCGCCTCAGCCGGCTTAGCGACTTTCAGGCCTGATGACACGATTGATGATGTATTTAAACGCGCTGATGCAGCCATTTATCGAGCAAAAGAAGCGGGCCGTAATACTGTCTTGCTGATTAATAAAACAAGGGAGGGTTGGAATACAACTCCCCTCCCCTTTGTTAACTTACGTTACTTATTTGACTCTTGTTGAATCAAGAAATCGACAACTTGAAGTAGTTCAGTCATACCACCCGCCATCGGTGCATCAACGATATATTTACCATTAACCATTATTGATGGTACGCCCGTAATCCCTGATTTTTGGCTTAATAATAATGCTTTTTTCACTTTTCCTTTTACTGAAAACGAATCCATTGTCTTAGCAAACATATCACGATCGATACCTTGCTCTGCAACAAAGTCTAATAATTGATCTTCAGTTTCTAAACGGCGTTTTTCTACATGAATCGCGTTAAAAATCACTGAATGTAATTTTTCTAAATCGCCCGTTGCTTCAGCAGCATAAAATACTCTAGCGAGTTGTAACCAACTATCACGAAATATCGCTGGCACACGACTAAAAGAAACATTCTCTGGCAATGTTTTTTCCCATTGTTTTATTTGAGGATCTAGATTAAAACAATGTGGGCAACTATAAGAAAACAACTCTATTACTTCTACGACTTTTTCATCGCTAGTGGCAATACGTTGTGTCGTAGGTTTGTAATGTACACCTTCAACATAAGCAAGTGGTGTCGCTATGGCAGCTAAAGGTAACAAGCTAGCAGCTAATATCAGTATCGCTTTAATCATTTTCTTCATCTGACTGTAATCCTTAATCTATAAATCAACTTACAAGGTGCCGTAAGAATGCAACCCTGACAAAAACATATTAACGCCCAAGAAGGCGAATAACGTCACAAATAAACCTATTACAGCCCACCAAGCCATTGGTGTGCCGTGCCAGCCTTTTGTCATACGCATATGTAACCACGCCGCATAATTTAACCACACGATTAATGCCCAAGTTTCTTTAGGATCCCAAGACCAGTAACCACCCCACGCTTCGGCTGCCCACAAAGCGCCTAAAATAGTTGCCAAGGTGAAAAATGCAAAACCTAAGGCAATGATTTTATACATCAGATCATCCATAACCGCCTTATCTGGCAGTGTCGTCGCCAGTAAGCCCTGTGGGTTCACTGATTGACGCCACGATTTCAATATATATGCCACACCGATCATCGCAGCTATTGCAAACGCGCCATAGCCAACAAAATTAGCAGGTACGTGGATCTTCATCCAATAACTTTGTAAAGCAGGTACTAATGGCTGAATCTCATGAGCTTGGCGTTCAAATGCATACCAGAGTTGGAAGGCAACTGCTGAGCTAATCACTAATAAAACAAAGCCACCTAAAGCACGCGTTTGATAGCGTCGTTCATAAAACAAATAAAGTATTGAGGTAATAACCGCAAATAAGATAAACACTTCATATAAATTACTAACCGGTATATGCCCTACATCTGGACCGATTAAATACGACTCCTTCCAACGAACCATTAAACCAATCATACCCATTGCACTTGCTGACCAAGTAAGGGCGGTACCTACTTCCTGGGTAAATTCAGAACGCAGAAATAAGCCGGCAAAATAAGTCACGGTTGCCATCACAAACAAGACGCTCATCCACATAAAAGCAGATTGACTGGCTAATATATAATTCAAAAAAAAGTCGCTATTAGCAAGCGTAAGATCATTCGCATAACGCTGAATGGCGAACAAACTAAGCACGGTCACCACGGCAATATACCAGCGTATCCCCATCCAATTCTGACCTAGCAATGCCATACCAAACGCTGTCAGCACTACAATGCCCACTTCGTAATAATCAAAGACATCGTAATACATCGCCAGTAAGATGATACCGGCTATGACCATTGCGCCACGCCACAACCACTGCACGAGTGGACTGCTCGTTTCGGTTAACATTATCCCTGCTAGTTTATTCATTATGACTCTTCATTTATTTAGTACAACAATTAAGAACCCTGACGAAGGCCAGAGTTCCCTGAGTTTTGTTTTAATTCATCGCTGATTTGTTCAAAATAAGCATCAAACTCACGTGGATTACGATTACTCATTCCCGCCAGCAAGATATCTGTTTGACTGCCATTTTGTTTCACTAAAGCCCAGAATCGACGTTGCGGTAGATAAAATAATAAAAAAACACCCAGAATTAACATCGCACACCCCAAATAAACTACGGGTTTACCTGGCGAGTGTGCTATTTGTAATCCACTGGCCTCTACGTGTTCGTAGTCTGTCAACATAAAATAGATAGGGGAACCATAGCGGGACAAGCTACCTATAGCATCGACAGCATCTTGTAAAAACAATAATTGTGACTCACTAGGCGCTTGTTGATCAGCTAAGTTCAACCCAGTCACGTATACGCGAGCTAATATTTCTCGCAACATGCTTAAATAAGCAGGTCCCAAAGTGGCACGTTCTGCTTCAGGTAAAGTCGTTTCGATAAAGGTTGTTACATTAGCAAAGCCACCTGCCACAAAAATATCAACTAATTTCATCAAAGTATCTTGTAAACTTTTCGCTAATTTCTCGTCGCTATTTGCCACAGCATTAAGCGTTGTTAATGTCATTTCATCGGCAATTTCATCAACTATATTTTTATCATGTAATCGTTGCAAGAAATGACTAAATCCCGTCAAACCACCCTGATCATCAATCGGCAAATACAAGTAACCGAACTCATCAGCAGGGCTAGAACGTACACCACTTAAATAAAAGTCACGTCCATCACGCCTCACCGGTAGCATGTAATTTTGATATTCTAACGCTTCCCCAGTATGTGAACGAAGTTTAAATCCAATACTCGGTCCAAAGTTACGCAGATTGGCGGGATCATCTTCCGTAGGATCGGGATTAATATTGAAGGGACGAAATGAGGTCATTTCAAGTTGTGAAGTATTATCACCCCAGCTCATTTCTCTCCGTTCAAACACTTTTGTCTCAAAACTGAGTGGTTTTTTGCCTGCTTGATTATTAAGCGGCCAAGCTTCGAGTGATAACGCTGAGCCACCATCACTAAAACTAGCCTGATAGATCGCGTAACCTTTGTATATTAGAGGATGATTAACTGAAATAGTGGTAGTCAATGGTTCAGCCAAATCATCATCATAAACCACTAAATCTGATTCAAATGATTTGGGCTGTCCTGTCGCATAGTGTTCTATACGAAAATCTTTTACCTTTATTTTAAAGGGCAGATTTTGAACTAAATAACCATCTCGCATAGAGACAAATGCCACATTTGCAGACTGGCCTTCTGAAATATTAACACTGCCGCGAAACGCCTGAGATCCTACAGCAAGCTGGCTTGCTGCTGGAATCTGACTCAACGGTAAGTCTCGCGTTTCTATTTTTATTTGCCCTCGCCATTCAGCAAACTTTAAAGGCAAATTACTATCCATTAAGCCACCAAGACAGATAACTACAATGGCAATGTGCGTTAACAGATAACCTAGTCGATTCATCCCGCCACGCATCGCTGACACTAATATTTCATCTGTTTTAGGCGTTTGTTTTACCCTAAAACTAAGTTTAGTAAAGCTACTTTCTAATGTCGTCACCGTCGACTCAACGGGTGCTCCAACTGACCACGCAGTATTGTGCCGCATCGCCTGTAATGATTTTCGCTGAACATGTGTACGCAAATTCCACATATCACGCAACATAGAAGGCCCATTCCTAATAACGCAAACAGACGTAGACGTCACCAATAACACCAGGATGGAAAGAAACCAAATTGCACTGTACACATCGTACAACCCAGCTGATTCAAATAGCTCAAACCAAAATGGACCAAACTTAATAAGATAATCTGAATAAGGTTGGTTTTGCTGTAATACGGTGCCAATAA
Organism: Methylophagaceae bacterium; assembly: GCA_047636295.1. Classification (GTDB taxonomy): domain Bacteria; phylum Pseudomonadota; class Gammaproteobacteria; order Nitrosococcales; family Methylophagaceae. Next base: position 2,678 of record JBLIKM010000078.1, on the reverse strand, counting down.
TCGATGCTACGGCCAGTGCTAGCAATAGCGTGATCGCTAGATCCATTGATCCAAAAAATATAAACAGACGTTGACTGAATGTTTTTCTAGATGACGGTGAGGAATTGGTTTCAGACATATTATTATAGAACCCAAGATTTTATATGGTTAGAGTGGGGCTAAATAGAAAAGCCGCATAGTTTCAACTATACGGCTAATTATTTAAATCTCGATATTTATCTACCTAGTGCAAGCCTGCAACATAAGCAGCAACAGCCTTCATTTCTGCGGGCTTCATTTTTGATGCAATGTCACGCATCATACTGTTGGGATCATTGCTACGTATACCTCCAGCAAATGCTTTTAATTGTGCTTCAACATAAGCACCATGCTGGCCTGATAGTGCAGGCCATTTAGCAGCTGGGATGCCAGCTCCGGCAGGACCATGGCAGGCCATACACGCAGGTAACCCAGATTCTTTATTGCCCGCTCGGAATATTTTTTGGCCTGCAGCTAATAAATCTTCTGAGACAGCACCAGGAGTAATCTTTTTACTAGAATAATATGCCGCAACATCTGCCATATCTTGCTCACTTAAACTAGCAGCCATAGATGCCATTATCGCATTGCTACGCACACCACTCTTAAATTCCATAAGCTGCTTCACAAGATACGCTTCACCTTGACCGGCTAATTTTGGAAACATGTCAGATGGGCTATTGCCATCGACACCATGGCAAGCTGCGCACATAACCGCTTTGGTTTTACCCGCTGCTGCATTTCCAGCTGCCATCACAGAAGTAGACATGACTAATGTCACGCCTATTACAGCCGTAAGTAACATTTTCTTCATCATAATTCCTAAAATTCCACTTTCATTAAATAAAACTCTTGGTATGCTACCCCTATTAGCTTAATTTTGCACCTACGAGTTCACCACTATGTCACAGCTTTATCGCCAAGCGCATTACAGTATTAGCGCTACTCAATTATCTGAATTGCCACCTGATATCGGCCTTGAAGTTGCTTTCGCGGGACGATCAAACGCGGGAAAATCGAGTGCCATTAATACGATCACCGATCATAAAGCACTTGCTCGCATCAGCAAAACGCCAGGCCGTACTCAGATGATCAATTTTTTTGCACTAGATGAAACCCGCACACTTGTCGATCTCCCGGGTTATGGCTACGCTAAAGTGCCCGAACAAATGAAGATTCGCTGGCAACAAAATCTAGGTCAATATCTTGACACACGTCAGTCACTCCAAGGATTGATGATTATGATGGATATCCGCCACCCTCTTAAACAATTTGATATTCAAATGATTCGCTGGTCCAACCAAAAGAATTTGGATGTACATATTTTGCTAACCAAATCGGATAAATTCAAACACGGCGCGGCGATGGCAAGCTTGCATAGTGTTTTGGCTGAACTAAAAAAATTGGAGCTCAATGCTAGCGCACAACTTTTTTCATCGCTCAAAAAAACGGGCCGAGATAAGGCCATTGCGAAATTAGATAGTTGGTTTTTATTAAATGAAACATCTCCTGAGCTTGAGCCTACCAGGGAATAATTAAGGAACACATATGACCAAGCCCACTGATAGTCGTCGCCATTTTTTACAAAAAGTCGCTCTAAGTGGTGCTTTCGCCGGAACCTTCAGCCTGCCAGTGTGGGCTGAACAGAATAAGTTAGACTCAGTGAGTGCTCTACCCGAATGGATGCGAAGTCCCGGTAAAGGTTTTAGTAACTATGGTCACCCTTCCCCCCACGAACAGCGTGTCATCCGTTGGATTTCAGCTAATCCTGACGCGCCGGGTAATGGGGTGTCATGGACACCACTACATGACTTACAAGGTACCATAACGCCCAATGGGCTTCATTACGAACGCCACCACAATGGTGTGCCACAAATTGACCCCACACAACATATATTACTCATCGATGGTTTAGTCGATAAACCGCTGAGTTTTGATGTCGTCAGTCTACTGCGCTATCCAATGACTTCCCGCACCTGTTTTATCGAATGTGGAGGCAATAGTAATAGTGGTTGGCGTTCAAAGCCGATTCAATCAAAAGTCGGTTATGCACACGGCTTAGTGTCAAATGCAGAATGGACAGGGGTCCCACTTAAACTTTTATTACAAGAAGCGGGCATTAAAAAAGATGCCAAATGGGTTATTGCAGAAGGTGCTGATAGCGCAGCACTCAATATCAGCATTCCATTAGAAAAGTTATTAGATGATGCCATATTGGCACTCTATCAAAATGGCGAGCGATTACGACCTGAAAGTGGCTACCCAATGCGTTTAGTATTACCAGGATGGGAAGGCATTTTAAATGTTAAATGGTTGCGACAATTGCGACTCACTAACGAACCCGCCATGTCTCGTGATGAAACGTCCCAGTATACCGAGTTACAACCCGATGGTACTGCGAGACAGTTCACCTTCATCATGGAGGCCAAATCGCTAATCACCTCTCCTTCACTTGGGATGATACTGCCTGATAATCCCGGCATTTATCAAATTAGTGGTCTTGCATGGTCGGGGCGGGGAAAAATTACTCGCGTAGAAATCTCTGCTGATAGCGGGGATACATGGGTTGATGCGGTTCTGCATGGTCCCATACTTGATTGTGCTTTTACCCGCTTTAGCCTGCCTTGGCATTGGCAAGGTGATTATTCAGTATTACAAAG
>JBLIKM010000077.1:0-7562 GCA_047636295.1 Methylophagaceae bacterium | reverse complement strand
TATTGCGGCATGATAGCGCGGCTGGCCATAACCTAAAATCCGATTAAACTCTCCATGGGTTACCGGAATATACAAACTATCTGTCACACTTTTATTTTCTTCCAAATCTATCTCAGGATCATGAAAATAAACAAAGGTATCTGAAATAGAGGCAAGCACCACCCAGTGCGGCGATTTACTTTGGTTCAGCCGATAAGAGCTAATTAATACAATTGCCAATGCCCCTTTGTCCAAATATGATTGCAAAATAGCCACGTCAACTGGACCTATTTCAACCAACATCTCGGTGTCAGCAATAGCGACTTGAAAATCATGATGCACTAACTCAACGACCGCTTTTTTCTCATCATTACGCACGCTGTTGATGAAAGGTGTTTCTGTACTACTAGTAATGAGTGTGGTTGCAAAGCCGCGTTTATAAGCTGATAACGCGAGTCCGTGAGGGCTACATCCACCATGACCTGACGTCATAAAGATAGTGGTTGCTTCGCGCCATAACTGCAATTCTAAACTACGGTCTAAGTCAAAATCAGGTCTGAGTGTTTTCATTACCATCATCAATGATGCTGGACCACAGGTAAAATCGGTACTTTGTGAATAATACACGACCTGTTGATGCACTTTTTCAGGTTCGTGATGTAGCACTTTCATCATTCTTAAGGCATCAGCATGATCTTCATAATAATCACTAATTACATCAAAAACGTCGTAACCTAATTTTTCATATAGGCGTATAGCGCCCGCATTATCCGGTCGTACTTCCAGTCGTAAAAAACTTCGGCCATCTTCTAAGGCTTCACGCTCTGCGATTTCCATCAATTGTCTAGCTAGACCTGATTTTCTTTGCTCAGCGGCAACCGCCAGCGAATAAATTCGTCCGAGAGAGGTACCTTGATGATAAAGCAGCAATACATAGCCCACGATATGTTGATCAGACTCAGCAACCAACAACAAAGCCCGACCTTTGGTAATCATCCATTTAAAACTACGGCGTGATAATTGGTCAGAATCAAAACAGGTATTTTCTAGCTTGACCAGCGGGTCAACATCACTGATAGCTGCTGGTCTTATCCAGACATTATTATCAGTGGTTAACAAGGCCATCCAATCCGTTAAAGCGGGTTAAACCATTCAACGCCAACTCAATAACTTGTCGTCCACGGAATAAGACTAACTCCTGCCATTGTTTTTGCTCTGGACAGAAAAAATCCTGCATCGCGTATTTAATTGCTCGCGTTTTATCATCTTGCCAACGTATATTCTGTTGTTGTAATTGCTGATCCGCGAATAAAACACGCAACATTTCGCTGCTACCAAAGGTACCGAACTCAAGAGTTACAAAACTGACATGCTCACCCTGCGCGTGCCAAAAATAATCATGTAGACCTTGTTTGAGTCCTGAACAAGATGTACCCAATACAGACTCCGTCAAGCTTGCGCCATAAATATCTAATAATGTTTCTCGAGCAACACAGTCTGCAGGGTGATCACTAATTAGCTCACCATGACCATAGGGGCCCAAACCACTATGTAAATCAATGATCATCACTTGTTCACGTTCAGCTAGATGAAGTTGTCCGGCTAATTGCTCAACACATTCGCGTGACCAACTTGACTTAGCACCGCCAAAATACAACGCCTTAGGATTTTCATATTGACCTTCACTCAATAAATCGAACTGCTCACGATTACTGCCGACCTTATCGATATTCGTTTTTTTATTGATTAAGTCTTGCCAGATATTCGCTGATTGCGATGCGGGTAACGGCACAGAGAAATCGACAAAGTTACGATTCACATCAATGCCTTCATGATCGCTGCGACTTGCCCATGCCAAACCCCAAGGATTTAGGGCATGTACTAATACCACGCACACATCTGCCGGTAGGCGGCGATAACGGCTTAAAAAATCTGCTTGAATTGCTGAACCAACCCCTCCTTCAACACCATGTAGACCTGAGACTAAGACCAAGAGATTTTTTGCGTTAAGATTACCCATCCAAGCAATATCACAAAATAACGTTTCGCCTTTAGGTCCTTTGACTGGGTGTTTATGGCTATTTACTTTATCTACAATAGAACTCATTTCTGTCGCAGAGATGAATTTTTCGCGAGCATCCGTATAGCACTGTGAAAACACATTTAAAACGGCATCGGTATACATAATACTCTTCTCCTAGTCACACCATTTTCGCGAAGAATAGGTGAATTGTCAGCATTAATCCAGTATATAGATCAGTGTCGAAAAATAATTCTTACACAGCACGCATAATAACTTTACTATTCGCTTAGGTGATACACATTTATATAAGAGGTAATAAGCCAACATAATGACTAAGCACTTGATAATTATTGAAAACAAAGAAGATTGGGCGCCTTATTTCCCTAGCGTTCAAGTTATTACTGTCGATGAATATCTACAAAACCCTACACAAACAAGCAGATCCGTCTCACAAGTCATCAATCTTTGTCATAGCTTACATTATCTGAGTCCTGGTTATTACTGCTCGATGGTTTCTGAGGCTCGCGGTCATAAAGTCATTCCCGGATTGCGGACGATTAATGATTTATCGCGCAAAAGTCTTTATGCTTATGACATCACAGAGCTAGCGCCACAACTCGATAAATTAATTTCTGCAACGGATAACAGTGATAAGCGCCCTTTCTTAGTTAAAGTATTTTTTGGTTATTGTGATATCAAGCCGCTACAAAAACTGGCTCGTCAAATCTATGAGCAATTTCCATGTCCAATTGTAGAAATTGAGTTTAGCCATAAATATCACTGGCAAATCAGCACAGTAAAAGCAGGTGCGATCAATAAACTAAATGAAGTAGAACAAGACAGTTTTGCCAATGCACTGGATAATTTTGATCGTAAACTATGGCGCAAACCTTCCAAAAAACGCAGTTTCCGTTACGACATGGCAATATTGCATAATCCTGAAGAAGCTATGCCACCTAGTGATGCGACAGCGCTCAAACGTTTCATTCAAAGTGGCCGTCGTATTGGGATAGATGTTGAACTCATCACGCCTAAAGACTACAACCGACTAGCTGAATATGATGCCTTATTTATTCGTGAAACGACGGCAACCAATAATCACACCTACAAATTCGCCCGTCGTGCCGAAAGAGAAGGCATTGTTGTTATTGACGATCCGACTTCAATCATTAGATGCACTAATAAAATTTATCTAATGGAGTTATTGGTTGCCAACAAATTGCCGATGCCAGATTCATATCTACTCTATCGCAACGATAACACTGGCATGGATAGAATTTGTAATGATGTCGCCTTCCCGCTGGTGATGAAGATCCCTGATGGCGCCTTTTCACGCGGCATTATCAAAGTAAATTCGACCGAAGAACTTCGCCTGCACGCCACTGAATATTTTCAACAATCAGCCATCGTGTTACTACAAGAATTCATGTATACCGACTTCGATTGGCGTATTGGTATTTTTAACAACAAACCGATCTTTGCCTGTCAATACTTTATGAGCAAAGGTCACTGGCAAATTTACAATCACACTGCATCTAAAGGTACGGCTGGTGGAAGCTCAGCCGCTTTTTCACTGAGTGATGTACCTGAAAAAGTACTCAAAGTGGCAACAAAAGCCGCTCGTTTAGTCGGCGACGGCCTTTATGGGATCGATATTAAACAAAGCGGTGACCGTGTGGTGTTAATTGAAATTAATGACAACCCTAATATAGATAGCGGCGTCGAAGATGCCCATCTCGGTGTCGCACTGTATGACGATATTATGCGAGAATTCTTACGACGTTTAGATACTCAAAAATCCGGAATACGTTAATAAGCAGGTCTTTTACAGACAAAAAGCGACGATAATTTGATTATCGTCGCTTTTTTATTGCTTAGTTTTAAGTTAATAACTTAGAAGCTATAGCTTGCTCCAACATGTAGGCCGCGTTCTTCACCTACGAAATAACGATCTCCAGTAAATCCACTATAATCGGCGCGTTCTGCATATTCAGTATTTAACAAGTTTGAAATACGACCGTAGACAGTGACATCATGTGATAATTGATGCGTTGCACGTAAATTCAACAAATCATGACCGTCATAGGTGTGAACATTGCCTTCATCTGTGTAATATTGACCTACATGAAGCCACTCTAATTCAACACGACTTTGAGGTTTAAAGTTCCATCCCAAACGCACATTTGCTATGTGGCGAGGGGCAGTATCCATATCATTGCCATCGACAATATTAGCCGTCGCATTATCAAACTCATATTGATGGCGAGCATAGGTAAAACTACCACCTAAATCAAACTGCTCTCCTAATGGTGAAAACATGCTCAATTCAATACCATAATGCTTTGTTTTACCATCAGGCACATTATCATCAGCCGTAGTTCGGAAGAAATAATCTTTTTTCTTCATGTAAAACGAGCTCACTTCATATTGTATTCCCGCTCCCACTTTTCTAAGACCAATTTCAAGACTGTCTATAGTTTCAGAATCTGCTTGAAGCACATTATTTGACTCTTTACGTTGACGGTATAAATCTGTTGTTTGTGGTGCACGATTACCACGAGCTAAGTTAATAAATACACTGGTATCGTCAGTCAGCGATTGGACTAATCCTAACTTTGGACTAAAGTTGTTATATGTATCATCTCTATCAGCAGGTCGATATATCTTTGTTCCAGTTAATCCATCAGCTGTTTTATTATCATACTCATAACGTGTATGTTCATAACGAGCACCAGCTGTAATTCTTGTATTTTCAGCTACTTGCCATTCAGTATGAATATAAGGAGCAATGACAGTTGCATCGACATCATAATCGTAATGAACACCTGGCACATATTTACCAAAAGTATAGGTATTCGGATCATTTTGAACTTCAGACAATGAACCTTCAGTGTACTCGAAGTCGGTACCAACGATAATTTTGTGACCACCTTCCAGATCTTTGTAATAAGCTGCAAGCAAACCAACACTGTCATGCTCATTTTCTTCTGCAGGCGTACCAGGTAGAAAATGCATCAAGAAATTCATCTCAGTATGTCGAATATAAGGAGTCAAACTAAAATAAGCATCATCACGTAATTCATGATCCCAGCGTGTAGATAAACGTGCTGATTTAGCATTTCGATATGCCTCAGGATTCGAATTTATTTTTGATTCTTTTGTATTTTTATATACCTCAAAACCATTTTTATAGCCCGCGGTTTCTTGATTTAAATTCGCCGCATTAAATACTGTTTTAAACGTATCTTTTTCGCCATAATAATCATGACGAAAGGTCATTTTTTGCTGATCAAAGCCAGAATCATTAATCCAACCGCCATCATGGGTACCATTTAAACTAAAGCGATAGGCTTGATTGCCGATAGTGTCACTCACAGTTGCTTTAGTTTTGTAAAGATCATGCGGGCCTACCGATACATCAACGCTACGTTCTAAATCTAAAGAAGGTGAACGACTCAAGATATTGACCAGGCCATGAACAGCATTTGAACCATACAAGGCACTACCGGGGCCTTTTACCACTTCAATACCACCGGCTTGTTCACCGTTCGCTTCAAACAAACCATTTACATTGGCAAAACCTGCCGCTCGCATAGGCACGCCATCTTCCAAATACAAAAATGAACCTGCGCCGGCACCACCCGTTAAAATCGGTGAACGAATTGATGTTAAATGTTCTTGACCATTCCCACGTTGTACCATAACGCCAGGAAGACGATTAATCACTTCGGTAATATGATCGGCCCGTACAAAATCAATTTCTTGTTCAGTAATTTTAGCCGTATTACCCGCTAAATCTAACAACGATGTTTCCGAACGCGTGCCAGTCACAACCAAGCTATCTAGTGCAACATCACTGGCAGCAATAGCGAGCGGGCTGGCACACGTACTGGCCACCGCAACTAATAAAGAAATCTTTCTCAACAAAAACATCATAAACCTCTAATATACATAATAAATTTTAAGTATATATTGTCGCATAATCCCAAGCTCAAAACCTCAGAAAAATCCTTGTAGAGGCTTGAAATTGGTCATTAATGACCCCACATGGTGATCTAAATCAATTTAGCTAGAGTAAGAATACACTTATGGAATACAAAGATTATTACCAAATTCTCGGTGTCGCACGTGATGTCTCGAAAGATGACCTTAAAAAAGCGTATCGAAAATTAGCACGCAAATATCATCCTGATGTAAGTAAAGAATCCGATGCGGAAGATAAGTTTAAAGAACTGGGGGAAGCGTACGAAGTACTAAAAGACCCAGAGAAACGAGCACAATACGATCAATTTGGTGCTAATTATAAAAATGGCCAATCTTTCACACCGCCACCTGGCTATCGCCAACAAGGTGGACGAGGTGGTTTTGACAATAATAGTAATTTTAGTAGTTTCTTTGACAGCATGTTTGGCGGTGGTGGCATGGGAGGCGGAGCAGGCAGAGACAACTTCTACGCTAAAGGTGAAGATGTGAATGCTAAAATCACTGTTTCGCTTGAAGATGCATTTCACGGTGCCAAAAAGACCATTCGTCGTCCCAGTGGCTCAACGGAAACAGGCACACTCAATGTCAAAATTCCCGCGGGAATTACCTCCGGTAAAAAAATTCGTCTTTCTGGACAAGGTCGTGCGGCCATGGGTGGGAGTGCCGGTGATTTGTTATTAGAAATAAGTATCGCGACACACGCCCATTATCGATTAGAGGGCAGTAATGTCATGCTGGATCTCCCAATTGCACCTTGGGAAGCGGCATTAGGAGCCAAAGTCACCGTGCCAACCTTAGCAGGAAAAATTAACCTCACTATTCCAGCAGGTGCTAAAAGCGGTCAAAAGATGCGCTTGAAAGGACGTGGCTTACCAGGTAAAGAAGCAGGCGATCAAATCATGAATTTACAAATTATGACACCACCTGCTGATAATGATAAAGCCACAAAACTCTATCAACAAATGGCTGAGGAACTTAGCTTTAATCCTCGCGAAGCGTTAGAACTTACATTGTAAGGAGTCGCTTATGACGGCAATGAAATCTAGTATTGTTTGGTTAGCAGGGCTGAGTTTACTTGCTCAAGTAGCCTTTGCTGGACTTCCATTTGCCTGGTTTGGCGACAGTGATGAGATGCCATCACTTGCGCCGATGCTCGATCAGTCTAAACCGGCCGTGGTCAATATCGCTTCGCAAAGCCTAGTGCGTATAAAAGATAACCCATTGCTGAATGATCCTTATTTTCGTCGTTTTTTAAATATTCCAGAACAGCAACCACGTCAGCGTACTAAGCAAAGTCTGGGTTCGGGTGTTATTTTTGATGCTCAAAAAGGCTTAGTATTAACCAATAACCACGTGATTAACAAAGCAGATGAAATCACGGTATCGCTGACCGATGGTCGTAGTTTTCAAGCTGAACTTGTCGGTAGCGACCCTGCAACCGATATCGCTTTAATTAAAATACCAGCAGAACAACTGACCGCTTTACCTCTGGCCAATTCCGATAAATTACGCGTTGGTGACTTTGTGGTCGCTATTGGCAACCCCTTTGGTTTAGGTCAAACGGTTACATCAGGCA
>JBLIKM010000076.1:0-7660 GCA_047636295.1 Methylophagaceae bacterium | reverse complement strand
TAGTATGTCGAACTAATATCGAATAGTGACCCTTACTTTTTGATGCCCAACCTCGAATTTCTAGCGGCTTAGCTAAATACATGTTCAAATTAGCAAACAATGCTAAATGCACTTTGGCAATGCGCACATCGATATTATTATTCAAAATTAAGTGAACATATTTGCGCGTTTTTGTTATCTCTTTTGCGGTGGCTAAAAAACGCCGCCAGCCCAATAACTTTTTAGGTAACTGTTCTACAGATATCGGTTGATACTCGGTCATCGACCAAATACCCCTATCTTTTGTTTGTGCATCAAATTCAGCTTGTTTAAATTCATCGATATATTTTAAATTTGGCGGAATAATACTGAGTGTTGCTAAACCAGCTTCAACAAGTTCTATATTCAAATGTTCGCCACTTTCTAAAAACAAATGGGCTAAAAGTCGCTTATATTTATCGCGCTGTTGCGTATCACACTCTAGAAACACTACACCAGAATTTAGTTTTTCTTGTAACCACCTTTTAGCCGTTTGACCACCCGATTCACCTTGCCGATAACGACTTTCAATCTCAGGCGTATTAATACCCAATAATCGCACACGTTCACCATTTTTAAGCGTAATGGTATCGCCATCATAGACTTTGGCGACGTAATGTTTAGAACGAGATACAACTACCGCAGCTTGAACCCGCGCGGCGCTAGCCGAAGGCGTATCTGAAAAACATATATGTTGATGATTATCTTGTTGACGAAAAATATCTGCTGCCAAAAAATTAGCCTGCAAAATCAGGCTAATTAATATCAAAATTCGTGTTGTTGGCTTCATAACAATATCATCGCATAAAACACTGACTAATAATATTTAACGCACGTTACTCCAACCGGAACCAAGATAAGAAACGGCCGACATCATCTCCCTTAAAAATCGCATCGTGCTGGCCAGCACTTGCTGCCTCAACAAATGAACACACTGCAAGGTATTCACCCTTCTTAACTACAATAGCGATCGGTGATAACAAGCTAGCTAGGCTGCGACTTGATTTATGATTATGATCGCTAATTTTTTTGACTATTTGTTGATGAGCATGATTTGAAAATTTCGCGGAGGTTTCCGTCTTGATATCTTCAATACGCTTACGTAGATCATCGAAGCTTATGTAATGCGTAAATAGTCGCGCTAGATTTGATGCTAGCATGACTATTTCAGCGATCACTTTTTGAGTATCAGCAATACACGCCGACACATCATCACCCAATAATTGAATATCTTGCGTCAATACTCGAAATGCATCGCCCTCACTTCCGGCCCGAGCGGCACTAGCTTATGCAATTCGGTATTCAAGCTTACGCATTGACGAAAAATGGTGTCATATTCATTTCCCCTTCTTCGTATATATAAGTTTCCGCTCACATTCAACCTCGTTTAAAGTGCATCAATCAACTCAGTGCATAGTGAAGCACAATACCCAAAAAAATTACGCCACCAACCCAATTATTATTTAAAAATGCCCGCAAACAATGTGCCGGCTCTTTATTTTTTGCTACTTTCTGTTGATAAACAGATAATAATCCAGCAAGCAATACCCCCACATAATAGCTAATACTCATGTCTAACTGCGTGCCGATCAGCACCATAACCAGTAAGAAACTAAGCTGCAAAACACCGATAATCACCAGATCGTCATCACCAAACAATATAGCGGTTGATTTCACACCGGCGAACATATCATCTTCTCGATCAGCCATTGCATAAAAAGTGTCGTAGACCGTAGTCCATAGAATATTCGCTAAAAACAATAACCATGCGATCGTTGGCAACTCATTGGTTTGCGCCGCAAATGCCATAGGAATTGCCCAACCAAATGCCATGCCAAGGAACACTTGTGGCAAGTAGGTATAGCGTTTCATAAAGGGATAAAGGACAGCTAACAAAATAGCTACTAGGGACATCCTGATAGTGAGTGTATTGAGTTGTGCTACTAGAATGAAAGCCAGTAAACCTAAACTAGCAAACAATATTAAAGCCTGCCTCGAAGTTACATCCCCTCTAATTAAGGGTCGATTGAGCGTTCTTGTGACCTGGCCATCAATATTTCGATCAGCGTAGTCATTAACTACACAACCCGCGCTACGCATAATAATCACACCTAATACAAACACGCTGAATACGGTGAAATCAGGTATACCTTCCGCGGCTATCCATAGGGCCGATAATGTTGGCCACAATAGTAATAAAATACCAATTGGTTTATTTAAGCGCATTAATTCGATATAAGGCCATAAGGTTTTGTTCAATACATGCATTGCTTAATCCCTAACTAAAGTCGGCAAAAATATCTCATTTACCAGTATTTTTTTGCCACTTAAATAAAAGTGTGAGCGCCTTCCCCAAAGTTCTTCTGGACGAAGTAATTCCTCAAGAACAGCCATTTCATATAACCATTGTCCTGGTTTCAAACAAGCGATTTCAATCGCGCCTCGTTTCACAAAGGGGTCAGAGAATAATAGATCACCTAATGGTCTATCGCCGAGTGTATTAAAGCGTTGTTTCATTGCCTGAAAGGTCGCTAATGGAATAACTGTTCGTGCGTAAACATTAGCTTCAGCGCCATCCATTAGTCGCACTTCTCGCTGATAAGCCATCTCTGTCAAAGGAATACCTAATGACAAACATTCGTCTGGTAATGGCTTCATCCAGTGTGTACTTAACAGCTGCACAGAAAAATCCTGTTGATTATAAGCTTGTAGCCGTTGCGTTAATGATCCAGAATCTACTAACCATGAAGCCAACTCTGCCGGCATTAATCGGCGCTGTGGTGTATGCCATCGTGTCCAATGTCTCATTATACTTGTCCAAGCTCTAATTTTTGTCCAAACCAACGGTGAATAAGTGCGTCAGCATTCTCCGGCGTAGTATCTAGAAATTGATCTGCCGCTTCCGACATCACTTCCAGTAAGTCCTGATCGGTCTCTAAATTGGCCACTCTGAACTGCGGTAAGCCCGTTTGTCTTGTGCCCAATAACTCGCCAGGACCGCGTAATTCTAAATCACGTTGCGCGATGACAAAACCATCATTGGTATCACGTAAGCAACTTAAGCGTGCTTGGCCATTTTTAGATAAAGGCGAGTGATACATCAACACACAATGACTTTGTACCGTACCTCTCCCTACTCGACCACGTAATTGGTGCAACTGTGCGAGTCCCAAACGCTCGGCATTTTCTATGATCATTAAACTTGCATTAGGCACATCGACCCCAACTTCAATAACCGTTGTCGCCACCAGAAGATCGATTTCGCCCGCTTTAAACGTCTGCATCACCAATTCTTTTTCAGCTGACTTCATTCGACCATGCACCAAGGCAATTTTCAAATCAGGTAATGCATCTTGCAATTCTGTCGCCGCATCTTCCGCCGCCTGACATTGCAAATGTTCTGATTCCTCAATCAGTGTACAAACCCAATAAACCTGACGTTTTTCGCGGCAGGCAAGGTGAACACGCTCAACAATGTCACCACGACGAGCGTTAGGCACTACAACCGTCGTAACGGGTGAGCGGCCAGGGGGTAATTCATCAATCACCGATACATTTAAATCCGCATAGGCCGTCATTGCTAAGGTGCGTGGGATCGGCGTGGCCGTCATAACTAATTGATGTGGATAACTATTACTACCTCGCCCTTTATCCCTTAAGGCTAAACGTTGATGAACACCAAAGCGATGTTGCTCATCAATCACTACTAGGCCTAGGTTACTAAAGACCACTTCATCTTGGAATAATGCGTGCGTGCCCACAGCAACACGAATTTCACCGGAACTTAACGCTATTAATACCTCTCGACGTTGGGCAGCTGTTTGTTTACCCGCACACCAGCCAACCGTTATGCCTAGTGGCTCCAGCCACGTTTTAAATGTCTGTAAATGTTGCTCTGCCAATAATTCTGTTGGCGCCATCATAGCAGCTTGGTAGCCCGCAGAAACGGCTTCGATGACTGCCATTGCAGCCACCACCGTTTTACCCGAACCCACGTCACCTTGCACTAAACGTTGCATCGGAATGGCTTGACTAATATCCGCCAAAATCTCCTTAACAACACGTTGTTGAGCATTTGTAAGCGGAAAAGGCAAGGCTTTTACTAATGCTTGTCGCTGTTTACTATCACCTTTTAATACCGGCGCGGCATGATGCTGCATCGTCGCTCTTAGTTGGCGCATGCTGATCTGCTGGGCTAGCAATTCTTCATACGCCAAACGGCGTTGGGTAGGATGCCGCCGTTCTAATAATTGCTGAATGTTAACATCCGGTGGCGGATGATGAGCAAACAGTAAGGCGTCTACCAATGAATAATGAGCAACGGGATGCAGCCGAACTGAATCAGACAATAACTCAGGCAAATTATCTTTATCTAAACACGCTAAAGCTTGGTCGATAAGCTTACGAAAGCTGAGTTGATGTAGACCATCAGTCGTCGGGTAAATGGCCGTCAATTCAGCTTCCACGGACACGATTTTCTCTGTGGGGATAATTTGATATTCAGGGTGCACCATTTCCAATGATGATGGCCCGCTCCGTACTTCACCAAAACATCGCACGCGAGCCCCCACCGCTAATTGCGATAATTGACTGTTGGAAAAGTGAAAAAAACGTAATACTAATGAACCCGTACCATCATCAATATGACATAACAAAGAACGACGACGGCCCATTTTTATTTGGCTAAGCCTAACCGTTCCTTCGACCAAGCCTTCTTGTTGAGCTCGAAGTGAGCCTATGGGAAATAGACGAGTGCGATCTTGATATCTTAATGGCAAGTGAAAAAGGAGATCTTGGATCGCTATAATGCCAAGTTTACCTAAACGCTCAGCAACTTTTTCCCCCACACCTCTTAACTGGGTAACAGATTGTGCTAAGGCGACCGTTTTAACCACAATCTGTAAATCCCTTAAGTTTTATTTGTTAAACTACGCACCTAAATGCATGACCGCATCCATTTCAACAGGTGCATCTTTTGGTAACGAGGCGACACCAATGGCAGCACGAGCAGGGTAAGGTTGAACAAAATACTCTGCCATGATTTCATTTACAGTACCAAAGTGGCTCAAGTCGGTCAGGAAAATATTTAATTTAACAATATCTTGCAAACTACCACCTGCAGCAACGGCAACCGCGGTTAAATTATCAAATACACGACGTACTTGCCTCGCAAAATCACCTTCAATTACTAACATTGTTTCAGGTACTAATGGAATTTGGCCTGACAAATACACCGTATCACCGACTTTTATCGCTTGTGAATAAGTACCAATTGCTTCGGGTGCATGTGTCGTGTGAATAATTTCGCGAGCCATTATATTCTCCAGTATCACCGTTATAGTAACGGTCTTTAATTTAAAAAATCAGTTAATGCGTGTTATCCGCTCAACCATATCAAGATGTCGCATTCGCCGAATAATTCGTGCTAAATGTTGCCTGCCGGTGACTTGAATGGTTAGACGTAAGTCGTAATAGCCACTATCACGCTCATCGACCAATACATTGTCTATATTAGAGTCCATTTCAGAAACTACTGCCGCAATGGTGGCTAATGCACCGCGTTGGTTTTTTGTACGCACGACGATATCAACGGGAAAATCACGGTTAATATCTTTTGCCCAAGCTACATCAAGCCATTTATCGTTTTTAGCACGCAATTTAACCGTATTTTTACAATTAGCCTGATGCACAATAATCCCGCGTCCAGTGCTGACAAAACCATGAATAGGATCACCGGGAATAGGATGACAGCATCGTCCAAAGCTAACAACCATACCTTCGGTGCCAGCAATCAACAGCGGTATTGATGATGATTCGGTTGATGACTCATCATGGGTTAATTTTTGTGCAATGGTCATAACCGAGCGATTACCTAATCCGATATCACCCAGTATCTGTTCAAAGTTGTCCACTTCAAACTCAGAGACTAATTGGACAACCCGCGCTTCATCGACCTTATCTAATGCCGTTGAAAATGCATGTAGATATTTATTTAATAATCGACGCCCCAGTACGACGGCATCATCATTACGAAGATCCTTCAAATAATGACGAATGTTAGTGCGTGCTTTAGCGGTGGACACAAAATTTAGCCAACCAGGATTAGGGTGTGATGTTGCTGCCGTAATAATTTCGACTGATTGCCCAGTTTCAAGCTGTGTACTCAAGGGTACTAAATGGCGACCGATTCGAGCTGCGATACAGGCATTGCCTACATCTGAATGTACTGCATAGGCAAAATCTACTGTTGTAGCACCACGTGGTAAGGCCATAATCTTACCTTTAGGTGTAAATACATAAATTTCTTCTGGGTATAAATCAATCTGTAAATTCTCTAAAAACTCAATTGAATCCCCCGAGCCTTTTTGAATTTCTAAAATACCTTGTAACCACTGTCGTGCTCGACGATGTGCCAGATTACTGCCTTTACTCTCACCCGTCTTATAAAGCCAATGAGCTGCCACGCCTGCTTCAGCCATTTGATCCATTTCTCGAGAGCGGATCTGCACTTCAATGGGCACACCATAGGGACCAAATAACACGGTATGTAAGGATTGATAACCATTAATCTTAGGGATGGCAATGTAGTCCTTAAACTTTCCTTGCACCGGTTTATACAGATTGTGTACAACGCCAAGCATACGATAACAGGCATCTACGTCATCGACGACAATCCTAAAGGCATATACATCTGTTACGTCATAAAAGGACAAATGTTTTTTGACCATTTTTTGGTACAGGCTGTACAGATTTTTTTCACGCCCTTGAATATCTGCTGTTAGGCCTTCTTGTTCCATACGATTCAAAATTGAAGCCGTAATTTGACTTACAATCTCTTTTCGATTGCCTCGCGCTTTGCGTACTACATCGGCTAGGACTCGATAACGCAAGGGATACAATACGTGGAAACCTAATTCCTCCAATTCACCGCGCATAAGATTCATCCCCAAACGCTGAGCGATCGGTGCATAGATGTCTAAGGTTTCATGGGCAATGCGGCGACGCTTTTGAGGACGTAAATGTCCCAAAGTTCGCATATTATGAAGACGGTCAGCTAGTTTAACGATAATCACCCGAATATCTTGTGACATCGCCAACAGCATTTTTCTTAAACTTTCTGCTTGGGCATGTTGCTGAGTTTCAAACGCAGCTTTAGCGAGTTTGCTTACGCCGTCCACCAGCAAAGTCACTTCTTCGCCGAACTCTTCAGCTAACCCTTCTCGAGTCACTTCGGTATCTTCAATCACATCATGCAGTAGCCCCGCCATGATGCATTCATGATCCATATGCATCATGGCTAAAACATGCGCTACGGCTAAGGGATGGGTAATATAAGCTTCGCCAGAACGACGCGTTTGTCCTACGTGTGATTTTTCAGCAAAAAAATAAGCACGTCGAATTGCTTCGAGGTGCTCAGATTCTAGATAGTTTGAGGTCGCAAAACATAAATCATCGATGGTCAATTGTGATTCAGCATCGTGAACTAGCGCTAACTCAGAAGCGACTGTAGGTTTTGCGCTCAAAATTTACTCTTCGCCGAATAGTGCTTCTTTTTTCGAAATACTATCCATAGAATGTTCGCGTGCGCTCACTTTATCCAGGATACTTGGACCAACTAGGCCAGCCGCTATTTCACGCAGTG
>JBLIKM010000075.1:0-7695 GCA_047636295.1 Methylophagaceae bacterium | reverse complement strand
AATGATGCTCTTTTGCTAGTAATGCTGATGCAAAATAAAAAAATACAGCTATGCCTAAAAGGCCAATGCTAAAATGCACAAAGATGGGATGCCAGTTTGGCAAAATGCTGATCATAATGGTGACTCCTGATGACTAAAATATTCTTTAATTTGTAAGACCAAGCCGTAGATAACGGGTAGTACTAATAGACTTAAAATGGTTGCCGTTATCATACCTCCAACCATCGGCGCGGCAATGCGTTGCATGACTTCTGAGCCCGTTCCGCTACTCCACATAATGGGTAATAAACCAGCAATGATAGCGGTTGCTGTCATCACAATTGGCCGCACGCGTTCTGATGTGCCACGATGAACCGCGGTCATTATTTCTTGATTAGTGAGCAATGTGTCATCTACTTCAATACTGGTTTGTTGTGCTTTTTGTAGGCGAGACTGTGCGATTGTTTGGTCAATGAAGGTTAAGACCAAAACACCAATTTCAGCTGTCACACCTGCCAAAGCGATAAAACCAACCATCACCGCTACCGACAAGTTAAAACCGAGTAGGAAAATTAACCAAACACCACCGACCAAGGCAAAAGGAATCGTTAACATGACGACCAAGGGCGCACTGAGATTGCGGAAATTAAAATACAGTAACAAAAAGATCAACATTAAGGTAAGCGGTACCACAATGGTGAGTCTTTCGGCAGCACGTTCCATATACTCAAATTGTCCGGACCACGACAAGGTGTAACCCGCAGGAATCTTTACCTCTTGTTCCAACTGCCGTTTAGCTTTTGCCACGTAACCACCAAGATCATCAGTTTTGATGTCGACATAGACCCAGGCATTGGGTCTGGCATCTTCAGTTTTGATAACAGGCGCGCCACGACGGAATTTCATATCGGCAACCTGAGCCAGTGGAATTTGAGCACCTGTCGGCGTTGAGATTAAGATACGTTTTAAGTCGTCCACATTGTCACGCAATTCACGAGGATAGCGTAAATTAACCGGATAACGCTCTAAGCCTTCAACTGTTTCCGTTACATTGACACCGCCAATGGCTGTTTGAATGACTTCTTGTACATCAGCAATATGTAATCCATAACGAGCTAATTGATCACGGTTAATATCAAAATCAAGATAATAACCACCGGCAGCCTTATCACCAAAAGCAGATAAAGTTTCCGGTATTCGTTTGATGCTTTGTTCGACATCATTAGCAATTTTTTCAAGTACGGTGAGACTTGGGCCGCTAATCTTAATACCAATCGGTGTTTTTATACCGGTGGATAACATGTCGATGCGGGTTTTTATCGGCATTGTCCATGCATTAGATAGACCTGGAAAATTAATCGCTGCATCCATTTCCTGCATTAATTGTTTGGTGGTTTTAGTCGGATCTGGCCACGCTGATTTATCTTTGAGTTTAATCGTGGTTTCAAACATAGAAAGTGGAGCGGGATCGGTTGCGGTATCGGCGCGACCTGCTTTACCAAAAACATGCTCTACCTCGGGAAAGGTTTTCAGTATTTTATCTGTTTGTTGCAACAGTTCACGTGCCTTACTGATGGATATACCCGGATAGGTGGTCGGCATATATAATATGTCACCTTCATCCAATGGCGGCATAAATTCACTGCCTAATTTTCCTGCTGGGCTCATTGTTGCAACCAACACAATAACGGTAAATAGCAGGGTAAGCCAGCGCCAACGTATGGCGAAGCTCAGTGAGGGTGCATGGATAAAATGTAATAGACGATTGATCGGGTTTTTTGCTTCTGCGACGATTTTTCCACGAATAAAATAGCCCATTAATACTGGCACTAAGGTAATGGCTAAAATCGCTGCGGCTGCCATAGAATAGGTTTTGGTAAAGGCAAGTGGGGCAAATAAACGGCCTTCTTGTGCTTGTAAGGTAAATACGGGCAAAAATGATACGGTAATAATTAATAATGAGAAAAATAAGGCTGGGCCTACTTCTTGAGATGCCGTACTCACTGCTTGCCAACGCTCAGATGAAGTCAATTGTGCCATTTTATCTTTGGCAGCTCGTTCCAAATGTTTATGGCAATTTTCTATCATCACAATGGCGCCATCAACCATCGCACCAATAGCGATGGCAATGCCACCTAGTGACATAATGTTGGCATTAATACCTTGCCAATGCATGACGATAAAGGCCATTAAAACACCAATAGGCAGGGTGATAATAGCGACCATGGCCGAACGAATATGAAATAAGAACAAGATACATATAAGTGCTACGACTAGCGATTCTTCGATGAGTTTATGTTTTAAGTTATCGACAGCGCGGTTAATGAGGTTACTACGATCATAGACCGTGACAATTTCTACCCCCGCAGGTAGACCTTTTTCTAGCTCGGCTAATTTAAGTTGAATATTTTCAATTGTTTTCAGCGCATTTTCACCATAACGCATAATGACAACGCCACCGGCCACTTCACCTTCACCATCCAAGTCAGCCACGCCACGGCGTAATTCTGGCCCCAGATGAATATTAGCGATATCAGTTAAACGAATGGGTGTGCCATTGTCACTGACACTGATCGCAATTGATTTTAAATCTTCGATTGAATGTATATAGCCACGACCTCGAACCATGTATTCGGTTTCGGCCATTTCAATTATCTTGCCACCAACATCAAGGTTGGAACGTTGAATTGCCGTTTTTACTTTTGACAAAGAAATATTGTAATTAAGTAAGGCATTGGGATTAACTTCAACCTGATATTGCTTAACAAAACCACCGATAGAGGCAACTTCTGACACACCATCAACGGTTTGCAAGGGATAGCGTATATACCAATCTTGCAAGGATCGTAATTGAGCTAAATCATGCTGGCCGGTTTTATCGATTAAGGCATATTGGAATATCCAACCCACACCCGTAGCATCAGGCCCTATACTCGGATTGACAGCATCAGGCAGGCGGCCACTGACATAATTTAAGTATTCCAATACACGCGAACGTGCCCAATACATATCGGTATCATCTTCAAAAATAATGTAAACAAACGATAAGCCGAAGAAAGAATAACCACGCACCGTTTTTGACTTGGGCACCGATAACATAGCCGTGGTCAGTGGATAGGTAACTTGGTCCTCAACGACCTGCGGTGCTTGGCCGGGGTATTTTGTTAAGACAATAACTTGCACATCCGACAGATCGGGAATGGCATCAAGAGGGGTATTTTTTAAAGCCCAGATCCCAGTGGCGACAAGTAATGCAGCGATCAATAAAACCTGAAACTTATCGCGTAATGAGGCGGCAATTATTCGCTTAATCATGCTTTTTCACATCCATTGTGGAGTTGTTCTTGCTGGGGGCTATTCGCATGTTGTTTTGATCTTCTGGTATACCGATAGAGAAGGCAGTGTCAGTCTTTTTCTCTGGTTTGGGTTCTGTTTTGGTTTGCTCCATTTTTAGTGCGTCTAACATCTTGGCGGTAGATTCGCGAAGTTTTGATTCAGAATCAATTAAGAACTGACTGGATGTGACCACTTCATCACCAGCATCAACACCCTCGATAATTTGGCTTAAACCCTCAGCGATTAAGCCGACTTTCACCGTTCTTGGTTCAAACTTGCCTTGTTCTCGCACAATAAACACTTGATCTCGTTCACCAGAACGCACAATCGCTTCCGAAGGTATCGTTATGGCGTTATCCTGACGTTGAGTCTTAATAGTGACATTGGCAAACATGTCTGGTTTAAGTAATAAATCTTCGTTATCAAACACCAGTCTGACTTTTATGGTGCGGGTTTTAGCTTCGGCATAAGGGTAAATATAAGACAAGTCACCCTTAAATATTTTTCCTGGGATACCAGTCAAAGTCATTTCAACGGTATCACCGACATTGACCCAGGGTAAATCAGATTCGAAGACATCTGCAAAGACCCAAACCTTGGTTAAATCAGCCAGCATATACAATTCAGTTGCAGGGCTAACATACTGACCTTCTCGGGCGCCAATATTGATGACCACGCCGTTAAATGGAGAGTGAATATGAATGTTTTTCTTAATAATGCCAGTTTGTTCTAAATCACGGATCTGGTGTTCAGGTACATCAAGAAATTCCAGGCGTTCACGTGCTGCTTTAGCCATTTGTTTGGCACCAAAACTGATGTCTTCAAAAGGGCTGTTTTCTAATGTTTTTAAGCTTTTCAACGCCAACAAATATTCTTGTGCACTGGTGACAAGCTGAGGGGAATAAATACTTAATAACATCGTGCCTGTCTTGACTGTGGTGCCTGTTTTATCGATAAATAGTTTTTCGATCCAGCCTTCTGTTTTTGGATGAAGGCGGGTGATGTGTTCTTCATCGTAAGCAACACGACCCATAGCTTGTATCTCGTGAGATAGTGCGTTGGTGCTGGCAATGGCGGTTCTAACCCCCATGTTTTGCACCGTAACGGGGTCGATCTTCACGGTTCCGCTAGGCGCCATATCTATTGCTGTATTATTTTCAGCATAAACAGGAATATAATCCATTCCCATGCTATCTTTAGCCGGCATCGGGGACGTAATGTCAGGATTCATAGGGTTACGGTAGAACAATGGCTTTTGTTGTTCCTCCTTTTGTTCGGCGACTGTTGCCGCATCTTGAGACATCGGTCGAATTTGCTGACTAACAAACCAATAGGCGGCTAATCCACCTAGGGCGATCCCAGTTATTAATGTTAGCGAGAATAAGGTTGGTTTATTCATAAATATTCTCCTCACCAACGGTGGCGACTAATTTGGCTAGGGCTGTTTTAGCGTCACTGATCGCTTTCCACTCGTTTGTTTGATAATTATACAATGTGATTTGAGCTCTAATTAAATTGAGGAAGTCGACTTTATTAACTTGATAGCCAGCTAACATGGATGCTACTGTTTGGTGTGCTTGCGGGATGATACCAGTTTTAAATAGCAAAACTTGCTCCTTAGCTTGCTCGTACTGTGCAATGGTTGAGGTAATATCAGCTTGAATGTTGAGCCATCTATCTTGCAAGGCAAACTGCTGTTGTTTGACTTCACTATGGCGTTGGGAAATGGCCATTTTTTGTTTATGTTGTGCAAATATAGGTACGTTAATACCCACTTTAAAGGAGAGGAAGTCGGCTCGATCAGCACCGTTGGTATTGTTGCCATCACGGAAACCATAAGCTGCACCGACGTTAAAGTCAGGCAATAAATCGCGTTCAGCTAATTTTTTCCTGTCCGTTGCCGCATCAATCAATAAACGTTGTTGAGCGAGTGCTGGTCGATGTTGTTCTGCTATATTAAATATCGATTTAGCGGATATTAGTTGTGGTAATACAATATCAATTTCAGCTAAAGCAGGTAATCGGACAGTTTGATTGCTAGGTTGATTAAGTAAGACATTGAGTTGTGCTGCGCTCTGTTTACGAGAACTTGTCAGTTGTATCGTATAGTCAATAAGCTTGGACAACTCTAATTGCGCTAGTAATACGTCCTGTTGTAAACCTTGGCCAACCTTATATTTAGTCTGAGCGATTTCAATAAATTGTCTCAGTAATGTCTTATTAATCTCGATAACGTCGAGTGATCGGTCGAGCAAGAATAACTGCCACCAGATTGTTTTAACATCTTGATTCAGCTTAAGACGCATCTCATCGACGGTCGAGTCAGCCACATTAGCTATGCGGCGAGCAACACTTTGTTTTAAGACCAACTTACCAGGATACGGGATTTGTTGGCTGATAGAAAACTGCATTTGAGTCATTGCTTCTTGACTAACATTAAAGCTATCGGTCGGCAGATTGAGTGCATTAAAGCTGATCATTGGATCAGGTAAACTGCCCACTTGCGAGGGAATAGCTGCCATGGCTTGTGCACGAGCTTGTATCTCGGCTAACCCAATATTTTCTAGTTGAACACGTGATAAGGCAGCGCTCAAAGTTAATGCTGCGCTATGCTCCGTTGAGCTGTATTCAGACATTGGTTGATTTAAGCCATTTAAGCCATTTAAGCCTTCTAAACCGTCAGCTCGACTGAGTTGAATTGAACACACTAATAAAATTAGCAATAAGTACTTGTTAGAAGCAAAAGATCTTAATTTCCACATGACTAAACACCTAGTTGGGTATTATCAACGACGACATCAAAGTGATGTTGTACTATGCACGGCTATTTAAAGTGACAAGCAGTGAATGAACACCGTTGTCACGGCTAATGGACGTACGATTAGTAATAGTGAGATCTTAAAACAAGCTGTATTTATAACGGTTAGTACCGTGATAAAACGACTCGATAAAGATCTTTAGATGGAAATAGGGGGGCGAAGCAGGCGGGTGGGTTGTTGAAATTGCGTATTGATACGCAAGGTTTTATCGCTATTTTTTAAATCGCGATTGATACTTAGTAATGAGTAAAGTGTTGTGATGGCCAAGCTGACAGAACATGAACTGTGGACACAATGAGAGCTGTGTTGCGTTGAACAATGGTCGCAGATTTTATTGGCTTGATGATGACAATCAACCGCAGCCATATCCATATCCATCATCGCCATAGCTTGCGTCGTAGTCATATTCATGACTGTAGCAGACTGACTTTGTACTGGAATAGAAACATTAGGCATAGCATTTACTATAGTCATCGGCAGGTAAACCATGATAGATAGTAAAACAAAAAGTAGTCTTTTAGTGATGCGATGCATGTGCTTAAAATTTAATTCCGTTTTATGAATGAATAGAAGTGAATAAAGTAATCGGTTTAAATGTTTCAACATATAAGAAACATGTGGAGTGAGTATAGTTCCTTAATCTGCTTATGTACAAATTAGCTTAGAACCATTTTTTCCAACGAAATAGAATAATTTGGCCGATAACTATCACAATTAACATTGTCATGAATATCCAGAATGCATTGTTGTTGTTAGAACCAGGAATACCAGCAATATTAACGCCTAGTAATCCGGTTAAAAATCCCAATGGCAAAAACACCGTAGTCACAACCGATAACACGTACATCCGAGAATTTAGTTGTTCCGATAAACGGCTATTGAGTTCTTCTTGAATTACCGCTGCACAATCCCGCGCAGCATCAAGATTTTCAATGTGGCGCAGCAAGGCATCATTTATTTCACGAATTTGAATAATATGGTCGGCATCAAGCCAAGGTACTTTCTCGATTAAAAGTCGTGAAAATGCATCACGTTCAGGCGCTAAGTAGCGACGAATAGTAATAGTTTTACGACGTAATTTTGCAAGCTCGTAGCGGACACTCTCGTTAGCACCTCTTCATAATCAGCGGTGCGTTCTTCAAAGTCATTAACAGTATCGGACATGCCGTGAACAATATGATTGATCATGGACACCAAAAAATCACCACTATTTTTAGGGCCGGATCCTGCCATTAAGTCTGTTGCAATGATATCCGCGGCACCTAATTTACGTCGGAGAGAAGTCACTATACGGTGTGGATCAACCCACATTCTGAGTGCGACCATATCGTCTGCTTCGGCACTTGGGTTGTGATTAATGCCGCGAAGCGCAATCAACATACCATTGTTAATCATCGTAGCGTGTGGTCGAGTTTCATCCTCAAGTAGTGCTTGAGCGATGATTTTAGCTAAGCCTGACGATTCCATTAACCACTCTTCGGCCTCAGGATGTGTGTAGTCAAAATGCAGCCAGAGCACACCTTGCTCTTTGGACCAATTCTGAATATCAGTAACTGCAATT
>JBLIKM010000074.1:0-7807 GCA_047636295.1 Methylophagaceae bacterium | reverse complement strand
GATTATCTCTAGCTTTGAAATGGATTTATTAATTAATACCTTTAAGGTCGATGCATGTTTATTACATCATCTGCCGTTCATGATTGATCTGACAACATGCCCAAAGACAACCCGCCTTTTTTCAGAACGCCAACATTTTATGACCATTGGTAATTTTCGTCATGCGCCAAATTGGGATGTGGTGTTATATCTACAACAAATTTGGCCGCTGATTAAAAAACAAATTCCTGATGCCGAGTTGCATATTTATGGTTCTTACCCTCCCCCTAAAGCGACCGCATTACACAATCCTAAAACAGGTTTTTTAATTAAAGGTTGGGCTGAAGATGCCTTGGTGGTGATGGAAAAAGCGCGTGTTTGTTTAGCACCAATACGATTTGGCGCAGGTATTAAAGGTAAATTATTAGATGCGATGATTATGCAGACACCCAGTGTGACATCATCATTGGGTAGCGAAGGCATGCGCAAGCAAGAACCTTGGCCAGGTTTGATTGCAAATGATGTCGACGAATTTGTCGACGCAGCGGTAAACTTATACAACGATGAACAAGCATGGCTTACAGCACAGCAACATGGGCCCTCATTATTAGCTGCAAGTTATGATAATCAAAAATTAGGCCCAACGTTTATCAGCAAATTAATTGAAATCACAAAAAATTTAGATTCACACCGCTTAGCCAATTTCACGGGTAGCATGCTTAAACATCATTCAATGATGAGTACCAAATATATGTCACAATGGATCGCAGCAAAAAATGCACACTAAATACAGCTAATATATTTACAACTAAATACCTGTTAATTCATCGTTTAATTGGAGAAAAAACATGACTCAAACTATTCTTGATGTGCGTGGAATCGGCCCAGCGATACAAACGGTGCTAGCTAAACAGGGTTTCGTTACCCTAGATGACCTAGCCAATACGACTGTCAAAATGCTTATTGTTACGCCGGGAATTAGCGAAATAAAAGCAACGCAAGTAATCGCCGATGCACGTAATATAATAGCGACAGGTAGTGTAGGTAAAAACCTAAACAGCACAAAAATGAAAGACAACGTTAAAGACAAAAAGTCCAAGAAAAACAAGAAAGATAAGAAAGACAAGAAAGACAAGAAAGACAAGAAAAAAAGTAAAAATGGGCAAGATAAAAAAAAGGATAAAGAGAAATCTAAAAAATCCAAGAAAAAAGCTAAATAAGTCATCTAATCAGCAGCTATTAACCGATAAATATCGATTGATAGCTGCTGATTGTGCTTAGGCTTAATCTGACGATTTTGATTGTATGGACCGGATGTCTAACAGCCCCAGTAACTAATTTTGTGTCACTACCATCGATGTTTTACAATCCGCACTATTAGGAGCGGTGAATACATTTTCAGCCCTGACAGCCAGCTCGTTTGCGATATGACAAAGACGTCTGCCGCATAATGATTGTCGCCGAACGAAGTCAAATTACATCATCAAGATAGTAATCCTTCTGCGAGTATGACGACAACAGGTTGATGTTGTTATTTTATCTCTAACAATAATTGTTGGTTAATTTCGTCAAAACTATACACTTTTCCACCGTATTGTTCGACAAAGACATTGGCTAATTGTCTATCGTCAAAACGGATTAATGCTGGATCCTGTAATTGAAGCTGGCTCAATAGCACAGCGGCCTATAACAACAGCAAGACAAGGACTGCAGTTTCAGTTTTCAGATGCTCTCAACTGGAAAGGTTGTTCAAGATGCAATCTACTCTAAAGCAACACTGTATTCTAGAATCAAGCTTTGCTTTGTAAAGCTTTCACAGCCTGCCACTTAATATTTACTTTTAACAGGTCTCGCTCGCAAAAAGACAATAAAAAAGCCTCAGCAGAATATACTACTGAGACTCTTATATTTGGAACCTGAAGCTGGAATTAAACCGGCACGCCGGCGATAGTGACTAAAAATATAAGCTAGCCAAGTGCTCGATAAGCATTCAATCCACCCACGACAAATTTTGCATTACCATAACCCATAGTTCTTAACGTATCTGCAGATAAGGCGCCACGATTAATCGCATTGCAATAGCATAAAATCGTGCTGTCAATATCAGGAATTTCACCTTCGACTAGCATCTCAAGTTTGCCACGGCTGATATTCACTGATCCAGGAATATGATCAATATCGTGTTCTTGTTTATCACGAATATCTAGCGCAATTGCCCCTTTGGCGATCAACACATCAACATCCCTAGGCATTACCCCCTGAACGCGGGCACGTGCTGCATTAGCCATATTTTGAAATTTTTCTGTATAAGCCATTCTATCTCTCTAAATAAAAGTCAATTTATCCTGGTATCTCTCGTCAGTGACACTTATTACCGTTAAGTCTGTGAACATTTCGACACAAAATTAGAGCGGAAAGTCAGCTTTGACTTAGTTTCATCTGACAAACTGATACAAGGTCGTTTATTTTGTTCTGGGGGATCTTCAGCATCATCGCTTAGAGGTAATCATACACAGATCACGGTTAATAAGTCACGCGGGCCTGATATACAACTATCATCGTTAGGCCTTGGTTGCTCAGTCCTCATCTACAGAGTATTAACTTTAGAGTTCTAACAAGCTACCAAAGATCATCACTCTGCAAGTGACCAGATATTGCATAATATCTATTTTCGTTGCAAATACGATCGCCAAAAAATAATTGTAACACCATGACAAACGGGAGCCATGCCAGAGTATAAGTGTTAAGGAACAGTGACAATATAATCATCGTCATCTAATTGCATAAAACTATAGACTTCCCAGCTTTCACTAGACAGTCTATAATTTCGAAAAATATGCAGGCGAAACACCACCTGTATGAGAATGACGCTTTATCAGATTGTAAAATATTTCTATAAAGTTAAATATCTCTGCCTTTGTATCGCTTCTTGCCGAATATATCTTCTTTTTAACAATTCGCTTTTTAATCTTAGCAGAAAAGCTTTCTGCAACAGCATTATCATGACAATTACCCCGACGACTCATCAAGGGTCTTACGTTGTTTTCTTTCAGAAAGGTTAGGTAGTCAGCTCTACCATATTGACTACCTTGATCATTATGAACGAGTACCTCTCGTTTGGGTTGACGTCGATACACTGCCATAAGTAATGCGTTAATCATTAGGCGTTTATCCATCGACCATCCGACAACACCACGTGAAAATAAATACATTACCGTCGCCACATATAAAAATCCTTCGTAAGTGCGGATGTAGGTAATATCACTCACTCAGATCTTATTGGGCTCTTCTGGGTTAACCTGACGCTCAAGTATGTTATCGGGAATACGCGAGGGTTGCCGCCCTAACAATAAGGTCGTTTATAAACAATCTGTGCTTTGAGTTGATTCGCGCGCATAATTTTTGCCATGCAATGAACACTACATTCTTCCCCTGTTTCACGTAAGTCACGATAGATTCTGGGACTGCCATACATGCCACCACTTGCTATGTAAAACGTTTTTATGAACTTAAGGCATCACTATATATTGGTAAAGACTGTGACCGTTTACGGTACGGAACAGCCTGTTAGGCTGTATCGAAACTTTACTTTTATACATGTCAAATTAAATCTTAACTAATAGCTATGCTGACTAAAAACATTAAGCATGGCTTTTTTGCCTGTACACTAAGGGCTTTCGGTATTATGCCGTATGTAAAAAACTAGAGCGTTTATGGAAAAAGTTATCTTACTTGTTGATGTACAGAATATTTATTACACAACCAAACATACCCACAATTGTAATTTTGACTATAACGAATTCTGGTCACAAGCAACGGCAAACAGAGAGATTGTAAAAGCCGTCGCTTATGCCGTAGATCGTGGCGATGAAAAGCAAAGACAATTTCAAAATATACTTAAAGCAATCGGTTTTGAGGTGAAATTAAAGCCCTTTATTCAACGCGCTGATGGCTCGGCAAAGGGGGATTGGGATGTTGGAATAACCATTGATGCCATGGAATATGCAAAAGATGCAGATGTGGTGGTATTAGCATCGGGTGATGGTGATTTTGATTTATTGGTAAAAAAGATACGTTCTGATTATCGTGTTTCAGTAGAAGTTTATGGTGTCAGACAGCTTACTGCCAATTCTTTAATTGATGCATCATCAAAGTACATTCCTATAGAAAACAGATTATTACTTAGATAATCAACAAATAATATTAGGCTTAAACTGACCAAACTTACTCTCCTTGTTTTCAATAAAAACGATGAATTAATTAGAATATCCCCTTGTATGGAAATATTAATATCTTGAAGCCGTCTTTATTGGGTATTATTAACCGAAACAACGTATATTTTTAATCAGTTTGATAGTGAGAGAACATAAAATGAGAAATTTGCTCGCCATTGCTTTCGTAATAATGAACTTTTCAACTTTCAGCAACGCGGATGTCTTACCTGAAAACGTGCTGCCACCTGAGGTCGTTAATATCCAATTAAAGTCCTTTACTGCTGAAGAAAATCGTGCCGTTTTAGAGGTAAGCTTATATAACCCCAATGACTTCAAACTGCCCGTTAGAGAGGCGTATGGTGATATATATCTTAATAACAATGCGATTGCTACTATTGAAGCCCTTGGTAAAAAAAGCTTAGGTGCTCATGAAACTCAACTATTTACTGTTCCCGTTATCGTACGGCCTGATCAGTTGGTTAAGGCTAGCACTAATGTGATATTGAGTGGTGCAGCCAACTATCGATTTAAAGGCTATATGATGTCTCCTGTAGGAGAAATACCTATTGAACATCAAGGCCAATTAACAGCAGAACAAATACTGTCTTTTTTTCAATCGGTTATGGCTATTCGACAGTTACTCTAGATGGGTACCATCAGCCAAGCCTTACAATAGACCTTGAATCCAGCTACTTCTTTCATTTCGCTATAGCTGAG
The DNA here is from genome assembly GCA_047636295.1 of Methylophagaceae bacterium. Lineage (GTDB taxonomy): Bacteria > Pseudomonadota > Gammaproteobacteria > Nitrosococcales > Methylophagaceae. The sequence goes on along the minus strand of JBLIKM010000074.1, from coordinate 2,897 downwards.
CGAAATCAACAATAAACTATAGCTGACACGCTACAAGACCTAAAAAGTTAACTAGTTCAATTGAGAACTCTCAAGCTAGTTTGGCAGCCAATTTGTAGCCAGAATGTACCGTTAAATTTTTCACCCAATTGACGTTAACAAATAAACAAATCACTGTTAAAGCTAAATAATATTCGGCCTTTCTGGTATTATTCACACGTCGCGTACAGCGTGACACAATCTTGCTTAGATGTAAGCATTAAGCTCAAACTAAAACATCAGATTTATGCTTATTTACAATAAGCAATTTTTAACAAAATTATAGTCATTACAGTCAGGATATTTATGCCAAAAATCATTATTGAGAAAAACCCAAGTGAAGATCGTTTAAAAGAGTTAGGCGTATCAGCATGGGAAACATGGGATTGCCCAGTTACAGAATTCAGACTTGACTTCGACGAAACAGAAAAAGCCTATATTCTTGAAGGCGAAATCGTTGTAACACCCGATGGCGAACCTTCAGTAACTGTCGTTCCTGGTGACTATGCTATTTTCCCAGCAGGCTTAAAAAGCATGTGGAAAGTAACTAAACAACTTCGTAAACATTACAGCTACGATTAGTCACATAATAAGGCATCTTCGGGTGCCTTTTTTATATGAAAGCATTTAGCTCACCCTGCGTAAGAAATTGTTGTCTTGATCCTAAAGACATATGCCTCGGCTGCCATCGTAGCCTAGATGAAATTATGCAATGGGGTCGTAGCGAAACTACTCCCAAACAAAAGCTTCAAATTTTAGCCAACTGCGCCAAGCGCAAACAAATCAGCCAATCATAACAGCCATTGGTATCAAGAAAACCTCAAGCATTCGTTTTATATTAACTGGGCTAAACTGATTTTCACCTATTTATAATCTGGATGTTTATGTCAAAAATTATTATTGAAAAAGACCTTAGTGAAGAGCGTTTGAAAGAATTAGGTATATCAGCGTGGGAAATAATCGAGTTCGCAGCACCGAGCAAATCAGCTTTAATAAGGGGTTGGAGGAACCAGCATCATCTTTCGTTGTCTGACCCGTACGAAGTCAAAATGGAATATGGCCGAACAGAACAAGTATATATCCTTGAAGGTGAAGTTATCATCACGCCAGATGGTGAACCTTCCGTGACTATCATTCCTGGTGATTATGTTATTTATCCAAAAGGCTTAAAGTGTAATCACAAAGTAACGGAAGACCTTCGTCAACGTTACGCCTACGAGTCGACACCCCATCAGGTATGGACATCTAGCTTTATCGGGTATCTGTTCAAAGTTGTGTCGATTACAACGGCTATAATTTTGATAATGATGGCACTAACTAATGTCTAAATGGAATTAAACAATGAGCTCATACAAACACATCTCTTTTAAAACCCCTACTATTGGCCCACTCCACAACGCTTCTCTATTTTTATAAGAAAATAAGTGCCTACGTCTTCATCATGAATGTTATAAAACGCTATTTCACCAAAAGAATTTTACGACAACATGCCATCTCTTTCAGCACTTGGCATCGCGTCACTTCTAAAATTCCACTCATTGCCACTCGCACCAACAAAGAAAGAGCCCGGTTACGCATACTCTCAACACTATTTATTCATCAAAAATCATTTACTGGTGCTCAAGATCTAGAAGTAACCCTCGATATGGGCGTCACGATTGCTGCTCAGGCCTGTCTGGAAATTCTGTATTTAGGCTTAAATGCCTTTGATGGTTGGATTGAAATTATCCTTTATCCCTCCGCCTTTATCGTCAATCGAGATATGATGGATGAAAATGGTATTGTTCACCGACAAGCTAACGGGCTGAGTGGCGAATCTTGGGGCAGAGGACCTGTCATCTTATCTTGGCAAGATGTAGAGCAAGATAGTTACACTATGCATCAAGGCCATAATGTCGTCATTCATGAATTTGCTCATAAACTAGATATGTTATCTGGAAGAGCTGATGGCCAACCACCTCTAACTCGTGATATGTCCCTCCAAGGATGGTCAGATACATTACGCGAGGCCCACGATAAATTAGTCAGCCAAATCGAACATCATCAACATAGTTATATTAATAACTATGCAGCCACAAACCCTGCTGAATTTTTTGCCGTAAGTTGTGAATATTTCTTTACTGCACCACAACTCCTTGAAAAGCAGTGTCCTGCTGTGTATCAGCAATTAAAATCTTATTTCAAACAAGATCTGATGTTAAATAAAAAAGTAAATTGAAAAATAAAATTTAAATATTTGTCAACCAATATTGCTCAGCCCCGTTGTTATAACTGTTGTTCCTTCTACACAACGGAGAAGTTAAAATGAAAATTAAATTACTACTTTTATCAGCAGTCATCGCTTTAGCCACAACAACAGTAGCGTCAGCTGACTCGAACCACCGATATAAAGACCAACGTAATCAAACTTTTGATCATGTAGAACACCGTGATCATAGAACAGTGGATAGACATAACAGACTATTTTCATTTAATCTGATTGTGCCAGGTCCTTCTTATTATATGCCTCATCGTTATTACAACCATCACGATTATCGTAATGAATATAGATATCGTAATGATTACAAACATCATAATAAGAAGCACCATAATCGTAGCAGCAAACACCGTGATCGGAACAATCATCAAGGTTTTAGAGATACTCGATAACATCACTGTTTAAAAGCGTAGTATCGTATTTATTTAAGCTCTATGATATTTGATCATCGTTACATGATCTTATGCGCTTTAAGGATAAATTCTTAATGTCAGATCTGCTCAATAAATTTTTAGCCGAGAATGAAAGTCAGGCATTTCGAATGGCGCAATTCGCTACTGGCAACCGTGATGATGCCTTGGATATTGTTCAAGAGGCTATGATTAAATTAGTTAAAAAATAC
>JBLIKM010000073.1:0-7828 GCA_047636295.1 Methylophagaceae bacterium | reverse complement strand
TCGCGCCAAGTAAGCCGCCTGCATTGGCATTAAAACCGAGTAAGTTGAATACAAAACCACCCAGCACGGCGCCCACCACGCCAACAACAATATTGCCTACGATGCCAAATCTTTTACTGTTCATTATTTTACCGGCTAGCCAACCTGCTAAACCGCCAATAGCCAAAAATATTATCAAACTCGTTATATTCATAATGTTTCCAATTTTAATTTTTAAAAAGATACAGGCCAACAATAAAACTCGCCGCGGCAGTAATATATAACGTCATTACCTTATCCGTATCTGAGCCTGTGACAGCTTGTGTTATTTGTGAACCGACGGAACCAGATAACTTAAGCCCCAGAATGCTAAGCCAGCACCAACAAGCAACAAGATAAGTCCGATAATTTTCATTGTGATTTCTAAGTCCAGAGCATCTGATACGGCTATGTGTTGAAAGAGATGAAGATGTAAATATTACAGGAAACTTTAGTGCTAGGCCTCATACTGCATTGCCTGTTTAGAATACTAGATGTGTCCTAGTTATCTTTAATAATGTAGTTTAAACAAAATTTATTTTGTAGATTAATTATCGTATTTCTGGCGATGATAACTAAAATAAGGTGAGCGGCTTATTATTTAGTCCTTATTCAACTGCTTGCGTAGATATAATAAGCAATTTTAGTGCAGAAAATTGGTTTCCATAAGTGCGACAATAACCCCTACTGATAGTGTGTTCAATTCATGTGCAGATGAGGAGTGAATGTCTCCGTCTTTGTTACCTAATGCTATATCGACAATATTTGGTTTTTCATCGTGCATTAGGAACACTATTTTTTTATTCAATCTAATACAATCTACCGTGACCGCATCGGCGTTAATGCCTTGTTTACGCAATGCTTGATCTATTATGCCTAAAATAGTGTCGATACTTTTGTGGTGAGCATCGAATACATCATTGGCTTCGGCGATAATCTCAGATAGTTTTTTTAGTGTTTTGTCCATTTATAACTTTGTATTAGTGATGACACTGGCTTATGATAAGCCTAACGATGTAATCCATATCTGTTCAATGACAGTTTAAAGGATTTAAATGTGACGCCTTCAGCCTCAAGTAATGCCTTTTGTTTTTGATACTGAGTACTGCCCTGAGGGAAGGAAAGTTCACCTTTGGCATTTACAACACGATGCCATGGTAAACCACTCCCAGCGGGCAGCTTCTTTAGCGTAGCACCGACATAGCGAGCATGGCCTGGATAGCCTGCCAGTTTGGCAATTTGACCATATGTAGCAACGCTGCCTTTGGGAATAGATGCAACAAGCTGCCAAATTATTTCATTTATCATCGGTTTATCTGTCTGCATTGTGTTTTACTGTTGTTTGATAATTGTTGTGACTTAAATCCAGCGTGATGTTTGTTAGGCTAGCATTTTAACTCAATCCCTCAGCCCAATTTTCATTATGCTCACGCTCATAGTTTTGTTCAGTGTCATATGAAATGTGATCCGTCACTTTTTTTAGATTTACAGCTATGTCAGCAAGCTTTAACTGAATGAGCGATTCAAGGTCTTTTCTACTGTCTTTCGACATAAAGTCAGCAAGACTGTCATTGGTATCGAAAACACAGACAACCTTTAAACTTTTAGGAAAAAGTGAATAATCAACCAAGTGAGTCAGCCATAGGAAACCGTCAATTTCCTTCAACGCCGTTTCACATACATCCGTGAGTACAAGCCTAAGTTGATTATCTATTTTTTTATCTGTTTTACGCATTGTTTAACACCGTAATTACTGGAAATAAATGGATAGCCTTGTTATGTTTATATTAGCCAAACCATTGCTTTAAGGTTTCCTTTGCTTTTTCTCCATGTTGTTTTTTTATGTACATGGCAACAGCTGCGGCTGCAGCGACTAGTACACCTAGGTCATCCGAGTAACCAACAATGGGTGTAATATCAGGAATAGCATCTATCGGCGAAATAAAATATCCAAGAGCGCCATAAATTGTGGTTTTTGCCCAAGTAGGCGTGTCAGGATCTTGAGCGGTATAATAAAGCTTTAATGCTGGCTCTAGGATGGTTTCCCCTGCAACTTTCGCAACGTTTTTAGTTTTATCCCAAAAACTATTTTCAGTAAATTCTTTCTCAAATTGATTGTCTGACATTTTAATACCTCAGTTTTAAGATTGAAAACAAAACGACCCAAATGGTTAGGTCTGATCATTTTTTAATAGCTCATCTATATTGAGGGCAATATTATTTTATCAAAAACTCTCCTTTAACTTGATTGGAGCTACTTAATGAAAAAAACTGAAAATTTTAATTTATCTGATGTTTTAAGAACAAGATTTTTAGTTTCTTCAGCCCCAATCAATGTTAGTTAAGTAATTCTAAATATTTTAGGTTTTCTCCTGACTGAGCAACTTTGCTGCTAATCGCTTTATGCCCTTTAAAACAATTGGCTGCATTTTTAGCAAGTTTTTCTTCTATAGTTTCTACAAAATAATTTTGAGAGACTATCGATTGAACTACTAGAATATAGAATGTTTTTTTATTTACAGCCTCTGAAAGATCTAACCAGTTATTTATGGGTATAAACATTCCCTGCAATTTCCATATCTATACGGACAATCATTCTCAGTAACACGATGAAGCATCAAACGAAGAATTATTATTTATTCATAATCTTCTAATCGACTATACCTTAAATTACTCAGTAATAAGCCACTAAAACATCACTCCGATAAGTTGATATAAACATCATAACGGGTGTTTTTGCTTTCAATGCTGGTAGTGGGTTTTTGATTGCCTACAAACGGGGCTGATTTAGGGCGTTTAACGACAACTCTCTTTATTGCTGTTGTGCGGGCAGTAGTGAGGAGTTGCTCACTATCGGTATCTGGCCCTGCAAGTTGATGTAATAAACGCATGTCTTTTTTGACTAGGGCTGATTTATCACGGCTGGGATACATCGGATCCATATAAATTACGTCTGGATAGATTACATCTGGAAAATGAGCATCTTCTATCGTTTTAAGTGTATCGAAATAGGCCGTTGCATCATGATTGATTAATGACATGCGAATAATCACTTCGGCGAGATCAGGGTTATGACTTGCCCGTTGTAGTGCATCATCAAGTAGGGCTGCAATCAATGGGTTTCGCTCAATTAAGGTGACTTTACAACCTAGATTCGCGATGACAAAGGCATCTCGCCCATAGCCTGCGGTGGCATCAATGACGCTAGGGTTTGCCCCTTTTTTCAAACCAATCGCTTTGGCGAGTGGTTGACCTCGACCGCCGCCAAATTGTCTGCGATGGGCGTTTTTGCCTTCGACAAAATCAATCAAAATAGGCTTGCCCAGTTCGGGCGCGCGTACTTCAAGGTGTTGGGGCGTCAGTACGAGTTGAATTTGTTCGATATTGAGTGCGGCGAAAGGCAGACTTAATTTGTCAGCTAATGCTTTCGCCGCAGCGATACGTTCATTGGAATCAGTACTGATTGATAAGGATGATTCAAGGTCTAGCGTCATTATTGTGTTTTGGTTATAAATTGGCCAAAGGCACGCGTCCCTTTACCTGTTTCAATGGTTGAGATGACTTTATTGGTCGCGCTGTCGATGATGGAAACGGTGCCGTCGCCCCAATTTACTACATAGATAAATTGACCATCTTTGGTGATATCAATACCGTCCGGTGAATTGCCAACATCGATAGTATCGACCACGCTACTACTGCGCGTATCAATGACTGAAACTGTGCTGTCATCTTGGTTTGTAATATAGAGTTTGCGACCATCAGGACTGACAGCGGCACAGTAAGGCCATTCACCAACGTCAATCGTGGCAACAACTTTGGCTAGTTGAGTGTCAATGACACTGACATTACTACTTTGCACATTGACAGTATATAGAAGCTGACCATCGGGTGATAAGGTTAAACCAAACGGTGCGGTGCCAACTTCGATGGTATTTAATACGCCGTAATGTTGGGTATCAATAATCATCACCGTATTGTCATCACGATTAGTGACATAAAGACGGTGTTGATTATCGTCGACCATTAAGCCGGCAGGTGATTTTCCGACAGCAATGGTGGCGATAATTTTAGATGTATCAGCATTAAAAACACTGATGATATTTTGATACCAGTCAGCAATGTAGACACGTGAGCCATCATCATTACTTGCAATGCCAACGGGGCCTGCGCCAACCGGAATGTGATGAGTTACTTCTAATGTGTTGGTATCAATAATCGCAATCTCCATACCATCAGGATTAGTGACAAAGGCTTGATGTCCGGTTTTGCTGGTGGCAATACCGGCAGGACGTTTGCCTTCACCAATTGCAATGGTTTTGACGACGTTTTGTGTTGCGATATCTATCACACTCACGCTATCGTCGAGTTGATTAGTAATAAAAGCGTAGGAGGAGGGCGGTGTTGAACAAGCCGTAAGTATATTCATACCGACTAGAAAAAAGGCGACCTTTTTTAAGGCCGCCTTTATAAATACTAAGCTAAGTTGCTTTGGCATTTATTTTTCCATGATAGTTTTAAGGTTTTCTAGGCCTGCTGTGTAAACGGCGCTGATAGTGTCAGCAGCATCTTGATCGCTTTGGCCTTCAGGGACAGGTGGGTTAGACATAAATGAACGGTAGAATTTACCTTTCCATTTAACTTCACTGCCACCATCAACCGCTTTAACGCTGAACCATGATTTATAGTTAGCGACAGGTAAAGTGTAGTAAGGGGTGTCAACGCTGTTAAATGTGATGGTTTTAACAATGCTCATATCAATGATTTTGTATACAAATGTCATTTTTTTGTCATTAGATGACTGTAATTCTTCTGTAATAGTTGGATTACCTTCTGAAGCTAGTGTTAATACACGAGTTTTATCATCTGTAAGCTCGGTGCTGGCAACAGCTGGATGCCATTTATGAAAGCCACCAAAATCTTTCGCCATTGCCCAGACTTTATCCGGCGCCGCTTTAATGAATATTTTTTCTTCGACCATTTGGCGGGTAGGGCCATGGGCAGCGGCTAACATAGGAACAGCAATCATCACTGCTGCAATAAAATGTAAAAGTTTCTTCATTATTTTCTCCGTATTAATGCGGTAATTGTAGTTGTGTACTTACACAAGTTAAGAACGATTGTGTGCAGGGAAAGTTCCCAAGACAAGAATCTCGTGAGGGTACTCTAGCCGAACAGGCTAAATTTTTCCACAAGCAGATTTGACTTACGGGCCCATATTCTTGAAAATTAACGCCCTTTATTCTTTTATATTCGCTTGGAGACACTAGTGCCACTGATAAAAATCAGGGATTTGCACTTCTATCGTGGTGATAGAACTATTTTTGACGGGGTGAATATTGATATTCAGCGCGGAAAAATTACCGCAATTATGGGACCAAGCGGAACCGGAAAGACAACATTGTTGCGCTTAATCGGTGGGCAATTGCGTCCGGACAGCGGTACCATTGAAGTAGATGGTCAAAACGTTCATAAACTTTCACATGGAGGTCTTTACGAGCTACGTAAGCGCATGGGCATGTTATTTCAGAGTGGTGCTTTGCTGACAGATATTTCGGTATTTGAGAATGTCGCTTTTCCATTACGAGAACATACTGACTTACCAGAAAGTATGATTCGCGATTTAGTGTTGATGAAATTACAGGCGGTAGGTTTGCGCAATGCGCGTGATTTAATGCCAGCTGAATTATCGGGTGGTATGGCAAGACGTGTTGCCTTGGCAAGAGCGGTGACACTTGATCCGATGATGGTTATGTATGATGAGCCATTTACTGGCCAAGATCCTATTTCGATGGGAACGATCGTGAACTTAATTCATCGTTTGAATGATGCGATGGGTTTAACCAGTATTATCGTGTCACATGATGTGACTGAAACGACAGAAATAGCCGATAACATCTATCTGTTATCAGGTGGCAAGGTGATTGAATCTGGCTCGCCTGTGCAGTTAAAACGTTCGTCCTCGCAATGGGTGCAACAGTTTATACAAGGCCTGCCTGATGGCCCCGTACCGTTCCATTATCCCGGTGAGAATTTTGCTGATGATTTATTAAGTTCTGAGGTGTCGGCATGATTGATTTCATTCGGAGCTTAGGTCGTTGGGGCTTAGATACTCTTCAACGCTTGGGCAGTGGTCATTTATTTTTGTGGTACATGGTCAAGGGCATACCAGAAGTATTGCTGCGTTTTTCACTGGTTATTCAACAATTGCATTCAGTGGGCGTAAGGTCCGTGATGATTATTCTAATATCTGGCTTATTTGTTGGCATGGTACTTGGCTTGCAAGGGTATAATATCCTAGTTGACTTTGGTGCTGAAGAATCGCTGGGTGTTTTAGTTGCACTATCCTTAGTGCGCGAATTAGGCCCCGTAGTGTGTGCCTTATTATTCGCAGGCCGTGCAGGCTCCGCTCTTACTGCCGAAATAGGTTTAATGAAAAGTACTGAGCAACTATCAGGTATGGAGATGATGGCTGTTGATCCAATTCGCCGCATTATTGGTCCACGTTTTATAGCCGGTATCATTTCAATGCCCTTACTTGCCGCGATTTTTAGTGCGGTAGGTATATTTGGTGGGTTTTTAGTCGGTTATGGTCTGTTAGGTGTCGATGAAGGTGCCTTTTGGTCACAAATGCAGGTTAAAACAGATTGGTATGATGATGTGCTCAATGGAGTTATCAAAAGTGTAGTATTTGGTGTCGTTGTCACCTGGATTGCACTATTTGAAGGCTATGATGCACTACCAACATCGGAAGGTGTCGGGCGAGCAACAACACGAACGGTAGTGCATTCTGCCTTCGCAATTTTAGGATTAGACTTTGTGCTGACAGCACTAATGTTTGGAGGAATATAAGTGATGCAAAAAAGGAATACCGAGATTACGGTCGGAATGTTTGTAGCCGCAGGTATTGTCGCTATATTTGTCTTGGCGATGAAAGTGAGTAATTTCACTGATTTTACTGATGATGCCGGGTACCAAGTAGTGGCTGAATTTGGCAATATTGGCGGATTGAAAGTGCGCTCGCCAGTAACCATGGCGGGTGTACGTGTCGGACGCGTGTCTGATATTACGCTTGATGACAGTACTTATAATGCGAAAGTAATTCTAGATTTATACCCTCAATTTAATACCTTACCAATAGACACTTCGGCTAGTATTTTCACCGCTGGCTTGTTGGGCGAGCAATATATCGCTCTGGAAGCGGGTGCCGAAGATGAATTTTTGAAAAATGGTGATGTCTTATATCTGACACAACCCGCGTTGGTGCTTGAGCAGGTCATCGGTCAATTTTTATTTAGTAAAGCGGAAGGCGAATAAATAATGCGTGCAAATAAACATTTCTTTAATAAGGTCATTACTGCGTCTGTAATATTATTTTCAATGGCTGGACTCCCATCGTTTGCAGTGGCAGAAGAAATGCCTGCACCTCAAGCCTTAGTGAAAGCGTCAACAGATAAAATGACCAAATCATTAGATGATAATAAGCTTCAACTTGAAGCGGATCCAAGCCTTATCTATGGCCTAGTAACTGATGTGTTAATGCCGCATTTTGATTTTGAAAAAATGGCTAAGCTAGCGCTAGGTAAAAATTGGCGCGGGCTTTCTGAAGCACAACAACTAAGATTTACAGATGAATTTATGTTGTTATTAATCAGAACCTATTCAACGGCGATGTTGGAATACTCGGATCAGGAAATTCGTTTTTTACCATTTCGTGATGATGTTAAAACCAAAAGAGTTCAAGTAGATATGGACATCATCCAAACTGGAGGACCTTCCATTCCAATGACTTTATCGTTATACCAAAATAAAA
>JBLIKM010000072.1:0-7848 GCA_047636295.1 Methylophagaceae bacterium | reverse complement strand
ACGATAATTATGGTCATCAAGGTGGTGATGATTGTTTGAGAGCAGTTGCTAAAGCGCTAATGACTATATCAAAAAGACTGGGTGATCTAGTGGCGCGTTATGGCGGTGAAGAATTTGGTTTTATCTTGCCTGACACCGATCTGCAAGGCGCGCAGGTGATTGCTGAAAGTATACGACAGGCTATCGAGTCGTTGGTCATAACGCATGAGTATTCATCAACAACAGAACATGTAACATTAAGTTGTGGTGTTGGATCAGTTCAGCCGCAAAAACATCAGGATCTTGCCGCACTGCCCCGAGTATTAATTGAAACGGCAGACCAAGGTTTGTATCGGGCGAAAGAAAAGGGTCGTCATCAAGTCGCCGTGGCCGAATAATTCGTTTTAATGAGCCTGTTCCCAGTTATCGCCAGTGCCAATACCAACTTCTAATGGCACATCCAGTTTGGCGGCGTTGCTCATAAATTGTTCGATCTTAGCCTTAGCCGTATCAATTTGCTCAACAGGTACTTCAAAAACTAATTCATCATGTACTTGCATAATCATCCGAATCGGTGATTTTTCAGCGATAAGCCACCGATGAATATCAATCATTGCACGTTTGATGATATCGGCTGCAGTGCCCTGCATGGGTGCATTAATCGCCGTGCGCTCGGCATATTGTCGTCGCATGCCATTACTGGCGTTAATCTCGGGTAAAAATAAGCGGCGACCAAATAATGTTTCGACATAACCGTCTAGTTTGGCTTGCTCGCGCGTGCTTTCCATATAACGTTTTACACCCGGATATCGCTCAAAATAAGTGGTCATATAATCAGCTGCTTGATGGCGCTCAATGCCCAGTTGCTTGGATAGACCATGAGCGGACATACCGTAGATTAAACCAAAGTTGATGGCTTTTGCACTACGCCGTTGATCAGTACTGACGCCATCTAAACTCACACCAAAAATCTCAGCGGCGGTATGGCGATGAATATCTTCTCCGGCAGCAAAGGCTTTGAGTAAGCCCACGTCTTGCGATAAATGCGCCATGATGCGTAATTCAATTTGGGAATAATCAGCAGCAAGCAAGATGTAGCCATTAGAAGCAACAAAGGCTTCGCGGATACGACGGCCTTCTTCACTACGAATGGGAATATTCTGTAAATTCGGATCTGAAGATGATAGTCGCCCCGTCGCAGTGACAGCTTGGTGATAAGAGGTATGTACTCTTCCTGTGGCTTTATTGACCTGCTCTGGTAAGCGATCGGTATAGGTTGATTTTAGCTTGCTCAAACTGCGGTATTGCATCAGCACTTGGGGTAATTCATGGCCGTCATCCGCCAACTCTTGTAATACGCCTTCTGCCGTTGAAGGCTGACCTTTCGGCGTTTTTTTCAAGATAGGAATTTCAAGTTTGTCATACAAAATGACGCCGAGTTGTTTAGGTGAGCCCAGATTAAATTTTTCGTCAGCCAATAGCCAAGCTTGCTGTTCAAGCTTATCGAGTTTATGAGCCAACTCATCACTTTGTTGCTGCAACATCCAAATATCAATATTAACGCCGTTGCGTTCTAGGGTATTAAGTACCGGTAATAAAGGCATTTCCAGTGTGGCATAAACGTCGACTAATGTAGGAATCACCTGAATTTGTGGCCATAAGGTTTGATGTAATTGCAGGGTGATATCCGCATCTTCAGCGGCATAAGGTGAGGCTTGTTCAAGATCGATTTGGTTGAACGTCAGTTGTTTTTTACCTTTGCCTGCAACATCTTCAAAATGAATAGTTTGGCGACCTAGATACTTTTCTGCTAGCGAATCCATGTCATGACGGGTAACCGTGCTATCTAATACATAAGATTGCAGCATAGTGTCATGTTGAATGCCTTGCAGATCGATATTGTGGTTGAGCAATATGTGGCGGTCATATTTTAGATTTTGGCCGACTTTGTTGTGAGTTGGATCTTCTAATAGGGGTTTGAACAAGGCTAAAACATGATCAATATTCAATTGTTCAGGTGCGCCTAGATAGTCATGAGTGAGCGGCAGATAGGCCGCTTCGCCGGCTGTTACGGCAAACGATAAACCAACAATACGCGCATCGAGATAATTTAAGCTGGTGGTTTCGGTATCAAAGGCAAATAGTTCAGCATCTTTTAATTTAGTTAACCAATGCTGTAAACGGTCTTCAGTCAAAATGGTTTCGTAATGGCTTTCGCTGGGAGCTATTGGCTGGGTTGTGCTGGTATTTTCTTGAGTAGGTGATGTGCTATGTGCTGACGGTACTGTACTGCCTGCACGCACTAATTCAGCCGTCCATGTTTTAAACTCAAGCTTTTTGAATAACGAGAGTAGCGCGTCCTGGTCTGGCGATTGAATGTTCAGTGTTGTCGGCGAGAAGTCCAATGGCACATCAAGTTTGATGGTGGCGAGTTGGTATGACAAGGGTAGAATCGGCGCGGTCTCGCGTAATTTTTCGCCTAACTTGCCTTTAACTTCGTCGGCATGAGCAATTACGCCCTCCAAAGAATCATATTGCTGTAATAATTTAGTGGCCGTTTTCGGGCCGACACTAGGTACGCCCGGAATGTTATCGACTTTGTCACCCATTAAAGCGAGATAATCAATAATCCGGTTCGGTGCAATACCATACTTGTCCATAATTGCTTGAATATCAGTGGTGGTGTTATTCATCGTGTTGATCAAAGAAATATGTTCATTGACTAGTTGTGCCATATCCTTATCACCCGTAGAAATGATGGTGTTGATACTTTGCTCAGTCGCTTGTTGCGCGAGAGTGCCAATGACATCATCAGCTTCCACGCCATCAATCATTAATAATGGCAGTCCCATCGCCTTGACGATTGCATGTATAGGTTCAATTTGCTCGCGCAGATCATCCGGCATCGGTGGCCGATTCGCTTTATATTCTGGATACATGTCATTGCGAAAGGTTTTGCCTTTGGCATCAAATACCACGGCAATATGTGCGGGATTGTAATCACGTAACAACTTACGCAACATGTTCACTACACCGTAGACGGCCCCAGTAGCCTGTCCATCTGCATTGGTGAGTGGTGGCATTGCATGATAGGCACGGTAGAGATAAGACGAACCGTCAACAAGGATAAAAGGGGGCGTTTGTTTCATGGCTATTTACTTTATATTTTAGGTATTGGGTGATTGATTGCTATAATCGTATTCTAGAAATGCTATTTTTAATCCGAAATTATACGGAGCACAAATCATGTTTAACAAATCCGCTATTATGCCTATTGTATGCGTTGTTAGCTTGTTAATGTCAGCCAATGTTTGGGCTGAGGGACCTCAAGAGCCTCAGTCGCCGGTTATTCCTCAGCCACTAGCTGATGGTCAAAGTATCGAGCCTGAAGTTAATATCATTCAAAAAGATGATCGTATGATTGAAGAATATCGGATGAATGGAGAGTTATATATGATTAAAGTAACGCCTACGGTGGGTTACCCATATTACTTCATTGATACCGATGGCAATGGCTCATTAGATTCCAAACAATTTGAGTTACAGTCTGGCCTAGTGCCAAACTGGATCTTGTTTAAATGGTAAGTCATTTTACCTACTGAGTCTTAATTAATGTCTGTTTATACTGAAGTTTCACGTGCCCAGCTGGTTACGTTTTTAAATGATTATTCTGTCGGAGCCTTAGTGTCGTATGAAGGTATTAGTGACGGCATCGAAAATACCAATTATTTTGTTACGACAGAACAAGGTCATTTTGTTTTAACCTTGTTCGAACAACATGATTTTGACGAGTTAAGCTATTTTCTTGATGTGATGACCTTTTTTTATCAACAAGACATTCCCTCTGCTCATCCTGCCGCTGATAAACAAGGCAATTATCTGAAAACACTTTGTGACAAGCCTGCCGCTCTAGTGATGCGTTTATCAGGGCGAGGTGTTGATACGGTTGCCAATATTGCGCAATGTCAGGCGATCGGTAATGTCTTAGGAAAAATGCACGTAGTAGGCCAGCAGTTCGAGTTTCACCGCACAACTGAACGCGGCCCTGATTGGCGGCAACTGATGGCCGAAACCTTATTACCCCACCTTGATGATGATAGTGCAGAACTATTAGATGATGAACTTGCCTTTCAACAAAACTACGCTAATTTAGACTTACCTATGGGCGTCACCCATTCTGATTTATTTCGTGATAATGCCTTATTTGATGGCGATGAACTAAAAGGTATCATCGACTTTTATTATGCCTGTGATGAATATTTGCTTTATGACTTAGCGGTTGCCGTTAATGATTGGTGTGTGGATGAGCATGGTTTAGTAAATGCTCAGCGTTATAAGGCGTTGATTAATGCTTATTCGCAACAACGCGAACTCTCTCAAAACGAAGTCGACAATTTTAATCTGGTTTTACGCGCCGCCGCATTGCGTTTCTGGCTATCTCGATTGCAAGACAAATTATTCCCTCGTGAGGGTGAATTGACGCAGATTAAAAAGCCTAATGCATTTCTAAAAATCTTATCTCAGCATAGAGCTAGAGCTGCGAGTTAAAAACTTTAAAAATCTTATTCAGCGCGTGTTCTTAGCCTTGAAACTGGGAAAAATAATTTCTCATAAAGCTAATCCACGTTTAGTTTGAAAACTCTCGGAGTGCACAAGTGAGCAAAACACAAAATAATAACTGGTATATGTGGCTTCCAGTATTGGCGCTAGCAGCAATACCTTTCGGTCGTTCTGTCGAGCTATTGGTGCTTATAATGGCACTGCTAGGACTGAATGATTTAGTTCGAAACCAGAATGAGATTCGCCAAAATGAAGCATTTAAGTTGTTTTCTATGGTCTTTTTATTGTTTTGGATACCCGGATTAATTTCTATTATAGATGCCGTCAATATTGAGAGAAGCACTAAAAGTGTTGGAGGTATGCTCCGTTTCTACCTAGTCGGTATTTTTATCATTAGCCGCATTAATACCAGCTCGATGCATACAAAAATAGGATTATCATTTGCGGCTATTGTTACTTTTTGGGCTATTGATGGGTGGCTGCAAGCATCAACTGGCGTCGATATTCTTGGGCTTGAGACGTCATCATCATTTCGAATTAGTGGCATATTTGGTGAAAATGCACGATTAGGACTCATGATTATTCCTTTTTTTAGTGTGGCACTGTTTGCTTTGAAAAAAGAGTTTGGCACTACATTAGCTATTGTAACCGGGGTATTATTAGCTTCTACTATATTAATGAGCGGAGACAGGGCGGCATGGGTATCACTGGTAGTGACTCTTTTTCTTTATATTATTCTTTTTGGTAGAAGACTGTTCACACTGACACTTAAACAATTTGCCATCTTATTTATAAGCTTATCTATAGTGCTTGTTTCTGTATGGACTAATCCAGGGTTCCAGCAACGTATAGAGTCGGTCACAGTAGGTTTTGATGGTAGTTATGAATCAGTAAATAAAGCATCATCAAGCAGGCTTCCTTTGTGGGAAACAGCTTATAAGATGTTTTTGGATAACCCTGTTAATGGGGTGGGGGTCAGAAGCTTCCGTTATGCCTATCCTGAATATGCTTCAGCTAATGATCCTTTTGTTGATTTTTCTTTACCAAAAGAAGAACAAGAAGGGCAAACGCATGCCCACCAAGTTGTGCTGGAGTTTGCCTCCGAGACAGGTTTATTTGGACTAGTCGGCTACGCTATTTTGCTATGGTATATTTATATTAAATGGCTTCCCTTAGCTGCACGTTCACAAGCCATGATTCCTCTTGGCTATCTAGTGTCATTAGTAGTGATATTCTTCCCCCTGAACACACATCAAGCATTTTTCTCTTCACATTGGGGTCAGATAGTATGGATGATTATTGCTCTAGCTATTTCTTCATTATCAGTGGAATGTGGACGTCAAAAATTAGCGCTTATCAAGCGAGTTGTTGATGATTGAGTTTACCTCGTTAGAATCAGCATTTTCATCTGGAGGCAATAGACTGTGCTTTGTTGATCCTAACGATGAACTTCGCTGCATCAAAATTGCTCGTCCGGAACGGGAGCCTCAAAAGAAGCGAGCAGAAAAGTCCTTTCCTGGTAATCTTCGACCTTTATCCTATTTTGATGAAAATATATCTGACTTATCAGTATATAGGCACATCGATAAGTCGATTGGGAGCAACGCCTATAAGTTGATGCCAAAATGTTATGGCGATGTTGAAACTAACTTTGGTCGTGGATTGGCATTCGAGTTAATCAAAGATACTGATGGCCAAATATCTATAACTTTAAAACAGTACGTTTGGTTATATGGTCTCACCGAGTCATTAAAACCTGCCTTAAATACCTTCCTTACATTATGGCAGTCACTTGGGATGCCATCACGTAATTTGCTTTTACACAATATTGTTGTTCAACAAGATATCAGCAAAGGTGAGTCAACAATTATACGACTTGTTGTGATTGATGGCTTAGGTTGGCCTGATATTCTTCCTCTAGCATATTATTTCCCACCACTAGCCCGTTATAAGGCTTGTCGTAAGGCCGCTAGGCTTCAGGATGCTATTGATCGGCTTATAAAAAAACAAGCAACAGGTGGAGATTGGGGACTAAGAGGGTGGATGGATAATGAACAGAGGAAAAAATGACTGATAAACATACTGTTCCATTAAAAATTGCTCATGTTCTTGCTGGAGCACCTCGAGGAGGCGCTGAGAACTTTTATACTCGGCTTGTTTGTGAATTAGCGGCAGAAAAAGAGTTAAAACAATATGCTTTTACGCGAACACATGAATTGAGAGAACAGGCATTCTCTGCTGTAAATATTGAGATGCAAGCATTTAAGTTTGGCAGCTTGGTTCACTTTATTGATCACTATCAATATCGTAAGGCATTAAAAAAAGTTCAGCCTGATATTGTTTTGACTTATATGAATCGAGCAACCTCGCTCACGCCCAAAGGTGATTATAAATTAGTAGCAAGGTTGGGGCATTATTATGATCTTAAATACTATAAACACTGTGATTACTGGATAGGCATTACAAAAGGTATTTGTGACTATTTAATTAACTCAGGCCTTCCAGTTAATCGCGTTGTCCATATTCCTAATTTTGTAAATGAGACGAAGTCTGAACCCGTTTCGAGAGATAGCTTTTCCACGCCTGCAGGCGTACCGATTCTGTTTGCTTTAGGTCGACTACATATACACAAAGGCTTTGATATTTTATTACGGGCCTTAGCTGAAATAGATACCGAAGCGGTACTTTGGTTGGCAGGTGATGGACCTGAAAAAGACAATTTACAGCAATTAGCGAACGAACTTGGTATAGCAGAACAAATTAGATTTTTAGGTTGGCAAACTAATGTCAATGCCTTAATGCAAACGGCAGATCTGTTTATCTGCCCATCACGCCATGAAGGCTTGGGCAGTATTATTATTGAAGCATGGTTTAACCGATGCCCAATGGTCGCTACGGCATCTCAGGGGCCAAGTGAATTAATTACCGATCAAAAGAATGGTTTAGTGACGCCAATTGATGATGTTAGCGCTTTAGCAGCAGCAATTAATACCTTACTTGAAAATCCCCAACAGGCAAAAGAGTTAGCTAAGCAAGGTTATTTAGAATACCAACAGAAATATAGTCGCGATGGCATTATTGAACAATATAAAAACTTTTTTAAACAGATAACTGAATAGCAGTTCAGCTTTATGCTGAGCTATTTACTTTGCCCTAGTTCCTGATAAATGGTTAAGATATTGCCGTACAAGTTTGCTAAAGCAAAGGATCCTGGGACAATGTCTAAAGCAACGACTTGATGGTTTTGTGCAATAAGCATTGCAAGTGATAGACCCACATCTCCTGTCCCGACTATAGCAACGTTCATTT
>JBLIKM010000071.1:0-7849 GCA_047636295.1 Methylophagaceae bacterium | reverse complement strand
CCGCAAGAGATGATGCTCACAGCGTATTTATGGAAGCTAGTGACAACAATATCGTCAACCTTTCAGGCACTGTCAATGCTACAGGCCCTAATAGCTATGCCGTATTAGGTGATGTCGATTCTGATACTGCTACCTTAAACCTACTGGCTGGCTCTCAGATTATCGGCGCTATCGATTTAGGTGGTGCTGGTGATAACGATACTGCTAATATCTATGGCGGTAGCACTTCTGCTAATCTTACTTTTGAAAACACCGGAAACATTAATTTGTTCAGTGTAGGTGTTAAGGAAGACAATAATGTAGTGACCGTTGATACCACTGGCGAATCAAGCCGTGATGTGGCTTTATCGCACCACCTCATCGGTGCACAACCTTATTAGCCAACGTATGCGCTATTCAGTGCCGTTAAAACCGGTTCAAGTTGCCGCATTAGAGCTGTCTCCAGGTATAAACTTTGGTTATGAGTGGGATGTAAATCAAACCCGTGTCGGTTTAATGGGGGGTATTGCACGGGCTAAAACAGACACACAAACGGCTTCATTTCAAACAGAAACCGATAGTTATTATGTCGGTGCCTATAGCAACGTTAAACTCGGCATGTTAAATCTTACTACCTCACTATTGGGCGGTTACAGTGATAGCGACAATGACCGTGTTGTTATTGATAATATTAATGGCTATCAAGTGGCACGTTCAGATGTCAGCAGTACCTTTATCAGTCCCTCAGTCACACTGGGCGCCGCTTATAAAGCAGCCGATAGAGTAGAACTTCGTCCTTCTGTTAGCGTCAACTACAGCATGGCGTGGATGGATGACTATAAAGAAACCGGTACAACCAGCTCTAACTTAACCGTGGATGACCGTACCGTAGCAGTATTAACGGCGCGTGCCCAATTAGCTGCCGCATTACAATTGAATGATGCCACTGAATTTGAATTTAGGGCTGGTGTTAGCACCCGTAATAGCAATTCTGATGATGTCGATGCCAGTATTGGCGGTAAAGCATTTAGTTACACCAATGCAGGTGATGAAAATATTGCAGGTCGCTTTGCTGGTGTCAACTTACGTATTGCAGCACAAGATAACTTAAACCTTGTGGTTGATATGGAGTTTGGCGGTGATAGTGATGAAAACTATGTCAACGGTCAAATGGGTTTGGATTATGTGTTCTAAACTCAAAAACACGCAACAACTAAAAGCCCTAATGTCACATGGTGTTGGGGCTCAATATCAGTTAACGGATTTAATTAAAGCCCATGCGAATCTGCAAGGTTTTAATAGTTCAGATGGTATAGATGGTAATATGGCTGTCCCTTATTTGTTTTAAGTGATCATTGTCTAATACCTTGTAGTGTATTTTGAACGTAACAATGATTTAATGAGTGTAATAATGACAGTGTTTTATAGATGTATATGTTTTTCAATATGTTGTTTTATTTTGGTTGGGTGTTCATCATTCAAAGATGTCTCTAACCCGTATAAACTTGAGCCGAAAAAGCAGACGAGTAGTGAAAAAACACACGCTCTTTCAAAACATGATGAAATTGGTTTGTACTTTTTTAGGCCAAAAAGCTTTTTGACACTTGGACAGAAAGTCGAGCTGTATGTTGATGGTAATCAAATCGGTACTTTAGGACACAATGATAAAATACATTTCAATTCAAAACCCGGTACTCACAAACTTACTACGAAAGTAGGACTCAGTTTAGGGCTAGCCGTCACCGGCCTGGGTGGGGCATGCAAATTTTCGGATAACTACAGTTTGACTAGAGAAAAACACTTTTTTAAAATTGAGTTTAGTCCAGGACTTCTTTGTGGTGAACATGAAGTTATTGAAATTTCAGAATCAGACTTCCAAAAACTATAATAATACAATTACAAGTCTGTAGCTGTTAAGGCAGAAAGAACTGTTAAAGACTAAAAGCCCTAATATCGCATGGTATTGGGGCTTTTTTTATGAGTGATAGTTTTAGCCTCTAATAGACACGAGTGAGCTAGAAGGTATCAACAGATTAAGATAAAAGTTATTAAACGAATGACCACTTCTGACCTGGGTTCAACCGGTCGATGCAACACAGGCGGCTTTCTACCTAGAGCGGACATCGGACTCATTATCATCCCAAAGCCATCACTATCAGAAAATACGTTCAGCGTATTAATACACTTTGTGAGCAACAGACGAAAAAAGCCATCTCAAGTGAGATGACTTTTTTGTTGGGTATACGGTAAACGATGGCAGTGCTGGTGCAATTCTGATCTAAGTAAATTTAAGCAGCAGATTTACGTGGACGTAAGTCTAAGAAACCTAGTAAAGCCGGTGCAAGCATAAATACTGAGGCTGGGATGGGAACTGCGGATGGTAATTCTACGCGTGTATTAGCACTACAAAAGGCAGTATGACTAGTGTTTAAGCTATGTTGGCCATCCGACTGCATAACTAGATAAGAATTGAAGGTGTTATAGATAATGTTAATAAGATAGTCTAGTCTATCAACATACCAAGGTAATTAAGTAAGGTTATTTGCTGAAATAAAAAAGAATGAGCACTACTAACTCATAAAAATGTTTAATGGGCTGAAGACTAGGCGCTAGCAAACCAATATTATTGGCATGCTAGCGATGGGTTTAGTTAATCTAATTACGAGTTGTTTTGTGCCTGCATTTGTTAAAAATGGTTGTCGAATAGAGTGGCTAACTTGTTATTCATCTCGACATTGACTACGATGACTTGAGGTTATTTATTAATTGGAGATATGTATGAAACAGATCATGATTTGGTTGATGTCTATTGCACTGACTTTAGTTGCCAGTATAGGTGTTGTTAACGCACAGGTGGGACTTAATGATAATAAGCCTTTTGCAACTACCCATATTATTATGCAGGTTAGCGATGCTGATCCCACGCATTATCAAGCGGTATTGGATATCTCTAATAATCTAACGAAGCGTTATGGCCAAGAAATGGTTGATATTGAAGTTATTACCTTTGGCGCCGGTGTACCGTTGGTTTTCGCAAAAGATAGTAAATTTGCTGAACGTATTGCGAGCCTGCAACAACATGGTGTTCGCTTTTATGTGTGTGGTAATACTCTAGATACTCTAGAGCGTAAAAATCATCACCGTCCAGAAATTTTACCTGGTGTAGAAACGGCTCAAACGGGCGTGAAGTTTTTGATTGATGAAATTAAACGAGGCTATATCCCAATTCATCCTTAAAAGTGATATTTGAAAGGACATTTGGGGTTAGTGTATAAATACTTAACTAGTTTTTACACGGGCCCTAATTATTCCATCAACACTGACCTGTCATTTGATTTTAGTTATTAAGCAATGGAGACTAAGTTCATCGGTTTTTATTGGTGTCAATTGATTGTGATAGCCAGTTGATTACTTTATTATTTCATTAGCTAAATGATAACTATTTTTAACCATTATAATTTTATATTAGGGCTTAATTTTGACTACTTTTTCATCGCTTAAAACGCTACGCATGGCGTGCCTTTTTATTAGCCTAGGCTTTTTATCTGCCTGTGCAACCACCTCTAGCCCATCATCCGTTGACAGTGTTAGTTTTGGTGAGCAACCAACAGACTATAAAAATATCGTCAAAACGTATCTTGAAAACAATCCGGCTGAAACACCGTTGAATTTAGAAAGGATTGAATTTCTAAATGAACCCAATAAATTTGTTTATAAACAGTTTACTCAAGAGAAATTTGGCTACCGTGTTTGTGCGCTTATTAATACTCAAAGCTCCAGAGGATTACGAGCACACTTTTTCTTAGTTAACAATAACAAAGTGATCGAACATTCACAGGACTTAGGCCTTCTTAAACTGTCTAAGAACCTCTGTGATGCTGACATGCTCAGCTATGAAAGCAGAATGGCAAACACAGCCGCGGTGGCAGAAGAAGTTGTTGATGAAAATGGCTTTAAATATATCACCTGTCAAGTAAATGATAATGAGGTATTCTTTGCTTTTAACTCAGAAAAACGCCAATTATTAAAGCAACACGATGGTAAGCAAATTGCGGTGTTTAATATTGAGCAACTTACTGAAACCTCTATCGTTGCAACATCGGCAGATAGCCGTATTTCTATCAACCGTGTCTCTGGCATGATGTTAGAACAAACTAATGGTATAGAATCACAGGCCGTGTGCGAGTTAAGTAGTAAACAACGATTTTAATTAAAAGATCGGCCTTTATTAATTAATTTGGCCGTTATTTGTTAATAGTTAGCAGTATGTAGCATTGAACTTAGCTTGCGATTGTTTATTCTTAGAGCGTCCAATCAGTGTGGGCTACTGTTTTTAGTGATAAGCCATAATCTATTGTATTTATTGCCTGTTTCAGTGCAAAGGTAAGCACTCCTTTTCTTAATAAATAATTATAATTTGTTAAACAATACAGCCGAAGGCAGCCAGAAAGGGAGTC
The DNA here is from genome assembly GCA_047636295.1 of Methylophagaceae bacterium. GTDB lineage: Bacteria > Pseudomonadota > Gammaproteobacteria > Nitrosococcales > Methylophagaceae. The sequence continues at coordinate 3,413 of JBLIKM010000071.1, read as the reverse complement.
GCTTAAATAATGTCTGCTTTGCTGCTCGATCGAATAATCGCATCTATCAAACGTTTCAAAGGACATCTGGTATAACTATGATGATAAGAACTATTACCATAATTATGTTACTGAGTATTTCTCACTTAAGCATAGCTGCTGATGCTCAATTGCTTACAGGGACTGCGTTGTTAACGTCAGTAAAAAAGCAAATCAATAATATTGATACCCAGCAATTGCAGGAGCAACTTAAGAAAGACCCTATGACGCTATTAATCGATGTGCGTGTCGAAGAGGAGGTTATGCTGCAGGGCGGTACGATTGATGCCTCTTTGAATACTATTATACCTCGGGGGTGGCTAGAAGCTCGTATCGAGCAATATGCAAAAAGCAGGGATACCCCAATTATTGTGTATTCTGGAACAAATATTCGTAGTCCTTTTTCCGCCAAGACACTAATGCAGATGGGTTACAGCAATGTAATGAATTATGCTGATGGCTTTTCCGAGTGGAAAAAAGCAGGCCTAGCCATTAATGTTCTTGATAAAGAGTTAGGTTCATTTCTCTATAGTAAACCAATACCTGTAGCAGAGGACGTATGGTCTGCAATCGGTGCAACAGCTCCGCCAAGTTATGCCAACTCCGGACACAACAATAATCTCTCGTTCATTGTTACAGATGAAGGTGTAGTGGTTATCAATGCAGGCGATAATTATCTGCTAGCCAGTTCACTACACGATGAAATCAAAAAGATTACTTCACAACCGGTGAGGTATGTAGTGCTTGAGAATGAGCAAGGCCATGCCTCTTTAGGCTCTAATTATTGGCAACAACAGGGCGTCCCCATCATCGCCCATAAAGATGCTGATGCCGTTATTCGTCAGAGCGCAGGACGTACGTTGGAACGAATGAAATCCTACGCGCGAGATAAGGCGTGGAAAACAGAGGTAGCCTTTCCTGATCAAACGTTTGATGAACAACTGATACTTGAGTTAGGTGGACAACGTATTGAATTACTTTACCTAGGCCCAGCACATGGCCCCGGTGATATCGTCGTCTGGTTACCCGATAAAAAGCTCGTTATCGCAGGAGACATGGCTTTCCATGAACGCATGCTACCCATTTTTGAGCATACCGATACCGCCGGCTGGTTAAACACTTGGGATAAATTTGCTGCGCTAGGAGCTGAAATCGTTGTGCCCGGTCATGGCGGTCCAACCAATATGGCTGAAGTGACTAAATATACCCGTGACTATATAGCTTATATGCGAAGTGAAGTTGAAAAGATATTGGAAGCGGGCGGCGGCTTAAATGATGTTTACAAAATCGATCAGTCTGCCTATTCACACCTAGATACTTATGAGTACTTGGCAAAGCTAAATGCTAGTACGCTATTCCGTATGATGGAATTTGAATAATCTAAAAAACGAGACTTTATTGCCGCATTTTTAAAGAACTTAATAGTGAATTACTATGAAAACTTACCTTGATTGTTATCCTTGCTTTTTAAAGCAAGCTTTGAGCGCTGCGCGATGTGCTGATGCATCAGAAGAGCAACAGAAGGATATACTATTAAATGCGATGAATGAACTTCAAGCTTTACCATCGGGTTCAATGCCGCCCGACATGGCTTATAAGATCCATAAACTAGTGCGAGAGAAAACTAATAATATCGATCCATATAAGCAGGCGAAAGAGCAATCAACGCAAGATGCCTTAGATCTATACCCGCAATTAAAGATTAAAGTTGAATCTGCCGTAGCTCCTCTTGAAATGGCTGTTCGAATTGCAATAGCAGGAAATATCATTGATCTAGGTGTGACTGAGTCTTATGATCTTGAATCCACTCTAAATCGGGTATTAGTACAGCCATTTGCTATTAATGATCTAGAGATCTTTCGAGAACGATTGTCAGAAGTTAACTCAATACTTTATCTAGCTGATAATGCCGGTGAAACGGTATTTGACCGTATCTTGATTGAACAAATAGATAAACCTATTACGTATGTTGTGAAGGCTGCTCCAATTATTAATGATGCAACACGTGAAGATGCTATTGCAGCCGGAATCGATCACGTGGCAGAGATTATCGACAATGGTTCTCAGGCGCCAGGAACGATGTTTGAAAAGTGCTCAGAATTATTCTTGCAACACTTTAAGCAGGCAGAACTGATTATAGCTAAAGGGCAGGCTAATTATGAAAGCTTGAGTGACTGTGCTGCGCCACTCTTCTTTTTGTTACAAGCGAAATGTAATGTGATTGCACGAGAGCTTGGTGTATCTGAAACTGATATTGTTATTAAAAAACAATTGTAGGTGTTAATTCCCGTTCAGTAAGTCCTCTAGCCGACCGCTATTCAACCCAAAGCAGACATTGATTAATGGGTGAAAAGTTGGGACTATAACAACTCATCACAAAAGAATAGATCGATACCCATTTTCATACGGTAAATAGAAATAGTTATTCACTCACCGATATTTCACTTTTTTATTTAAGTAACGGAAGCCCGTTTAGCATTTCTTCACAATAATCCCATTGATCCAATGTCTCTTTCCACTCTAATGGAATCGTATTTACGCCTTTGTATGCACCAAGAACCATGCCGATAGCAATTGCTCTTGAAGCATTGTCCCCACCGACCATGGTATTTGCTTGTAGTGCTTTTTTTAGTCCACCTTCCTCGTTTTCATATTTTAGTATGAAGTAGACAGCGCCAGGAAGCGTTCCCTCAGTAGGACTTGCTTTGCCTACTTTTATCGGTTCTGAGCGACCTACGTCCCATAGTCTTGCCATGCTTGTAATGGCAAGATCATCAGCAAACTTCTCCTGCGAAAGTGCCGAGTTCTCATCAGTAGCTTCTTTTACTTTTGCAATTGCCTGAGCAACTTTATCCTGAAAAAAAGCGTCCATTTCTAAAGCAACAGACTCAATTGCATTAGATGGCGTCTCTCCGTTAATTACACGGTGGGTGACACGAGCGAAAAACTCGCCACCACCTAACGCATGAAAATCTCTATGGGTAAACATGCTTTTTCTGGCAACATCTACTACTTCATCTTCTGTGTTGTAATAGGCATGTGCTGCTACATGGCGTATTGCCATCGCGTTAGACATCCCACCAAGACGTTCAACAGCTACACCCTGTCTTACTTGTCCATAAGTCTCTTTGGTCATAGTACATATCCAAGAACCCCAGCCGTTTTCAAGACGCTCCATCCAGTGAGGAATCATGTTGGTCACATTAAAAGGTACTGGACTATCTGAAAGAGATGCCAAATACTCTAATACCAAGATGTTGTAGTCTCCAGCATCCGTTGTACCACCTGCCTTTTTACCAGGATGGTAGTTACGTTCTCCCCAGCCAATGCCATGTGTTTGACCACCCATCATCTCGCCTGGTGACATGTATTTTTCTATCGGTTTATTGCCGTAA
>JBLIKM010000070.1:0-7880 GCA_047636295.1 Methylophagaceae bacterium | reverse complement strand
TTGGTCGCCGCAATAGACGCAATCGCGACCAATGTTTTAACGTGATTGTCTGTGAAGTAATTTAATTCATGATGCTCAGAATCAATCACTCCCACTAAGTTGTCATTGTCGAGAAGAGGCACCGCTAACTCTGAAAGACGCCTCTTATCATCAATGACATAATATTCACATAAGCGGGTATCATTAACCATAATAGGAGTGCGAGTTTCAGCAACTCTGCCGACAATGCCTTCGCCTAATCTGAGCTCAATCGGATCAACCACGACGTAATTTTCAGACGCTTTATCACCAAACGCGGCTCTTTGTTGAAGCACCTGTTTATCTTCATCAAAAATGTAGACAACAACGTCTACAAAACCTAATTTTGAAATTACATTGCGAGTTAAATGCCAAATAACATCAAATTCTGTGTTAAGCGAGAATATTTGAGCAGCAAATTGACTTACTACTCTGAAATGCATTTCTTCTGATTCGACCTGATTTTTTTCGCCACTCATTATCTACAACTCATGTTAGCGTCTGATAAGACAAAGCTCTTGGAGCTATCTACCTTCGTCAAGAGTTCCCGCGCACTTTATTTGGACTAAAGACTCATATTGAACAAAATTATTATGACTAAAATAACGTCAATATGTATATACACGTGTAAAGCTAACGTAACATTAATACTGTATAATTGCTTAGCTGATTGGTACAACAAAGCAGCAGCGGGTCGTTCATTTAGATAACCTGCTAATTTATAGAACAATAAAGATGAGACTCAACACGTTAAACCCCTTATTTTGGCTGCGACAAAAGGAACCATAATGATAAATACGTTGAAGCAACCTCTGGCTTTAAAGTGCGGTGCTGTTTTGCCAAATAGGCTAGCAAAAAGTGCAATGACTGAAGGCTTGGCGGATCCAAGAGGAAACCCAACATCAGCTCATAATCAACTGTATAAAACGTGGGCTGAGGGCGGCACCGGGCTGCTGTTCACGGGCAACATTATGGTCGATAGTCGCTATCTTGAACGTGCTGGTAACGTCACACTAGAGGATGCCCAACAGTTGGTCTCATTTAAGTCTTGGGCTAAAGCAGCGCAAAGCAATAATAACCATTGTTGGGTACAACTGAATCATCCGGGTAGACAATGCGCACGTCTAATTAACGCTCAACCTTTGTCACCTTCTGATGTTCAATTAGATATGTTGGGTAATTTTGGTAAGCCACGCGCAATGCAAGAAGAAGATATTTTGGATGTTATTCAGCGCTTTGTTACATCGGCTGAATTAGTAAAAAAAGCTGGTTTTAGTGGCGTTCAAATTCACTGTGCGCATGGTTATTTGTTAAGCCAATTTTTATCTCCCAACACTAACAAAAGAGAGGACAAATGGGGCGGCTCATTAGCAAACCGGGCTCGTATTATTCGCATCATCATTCAAAAAGTTCGCCATGCCTTGGGTAGCAATTTCCCAATTTCTGTAAAGCTTAACTCTGCTGACTTTCAAAAAGGCGGTTTTACTTTGGAAGAGTGTATTCAGGTAGCAAGTTGGCTTGCCGAGGACAGTATAGATTTACTTGAAATATCGGGTGGCACTTACGAACAGATGAGTTTATTAGGCGTTGAAGCAACCGAAGTGCGCGACAGCACTAGGCGTCGTGAGGCTTACTTTATTGAATACGCCGAACAAATTAAAGCTAACGCGAATGTACCAGTAATGATCACTGGCGGATTTAGAAGTCGCGCCGTTATGCAAGCAGCAATAGAGAAAGGCGAAGTTGACTTAATTGGCTTAGCACGTCCTTTATGCACACAAACAGATTGCTCTAATCAGTTGATGCAAGGAGCCGTCGACCAATTAGATAACTACGAAAATCAACTCGTTCTTGGCAAGGGTTTTTGGGGCAATAATAGTCCATTGAATATGATTAAAGCGATCAACGCCTTCGGCCAAGTCGGTTTTTACTATTGGCAAATTATTCGTTTATCAAAAGGCCTAGCACCCCAGCCACAATTAGGTGTGTTCAGGGCATTCATAAGACATGTTATTAATGACTTTAGACTCGCAATGCAACGAAGGAAAACGTTTAAAGCAAGCTCCTAACTTCCATTTTAATCATTCAATAATGCAAGCATGCGCACTTATTGGTTGGTTCGGTTGTGTCGCTGCGCTATTCAATTCTCTAATACTTGATAATTGATAATTGTGCTTGGTATTACTTAGCATTATTGTTTTTAATGGAAATCCAAAATTCATTTATATTACGGAGTATCCATGCCAATTACTTTCATCGAGGTGCCGATCCCAGAGCCCGGTACAATGCAAAAAGTGGCTCCTGATATCCTGTGGTTGCGTATGCCATTGCCATTTGATTTGGACCATATTAATTTATATTTGTTAGACGATGGTAATGACGGTTACGCTTTGATTGATACCGGTATTGGCACCAGCCGTGTTGAGGAATTATGGGATTCTCTGTTAGCGCAATTAACCAAACCCATTAGCAAAGTCATCGTAACTCATATGCACCCGGATCATATAGGAATGGCTGGTTATCTAGTTGAAAAATTCAGAGTGCCCTTATATATGAGTCATTCGGAGTACTTTGTTGCAAGGGCATTATCCGCCGGCAGCAGAGGCGCTTCAGACTGGCAAGATGACGAGTATCTAGTGCGTTGTGGTATGCCAGAGGACTATGTAGCAAAAGCAAAGAGTAACCGCAAAGAAAACAAAGGGGTTGGTCAGGTAATTCGCCCTATCCCACTCCAATTTCAGTGTTTGAAAGAAGGCGATTCAATTCGCATTGGTAATGATCAGTGGCAGGTTATGATTGGACGAGGGCATTCTCCTGAACATGTTTGTTTGTATAGCAAACAAAGAGGAGTGCTGATTTCTGGTGATCATGTGTTGCCCGGTATTTCACCAAATATCGGCGTTTATAGCACTGAACCTAACGCGAATTCATTGGATATGTATTTAAGTACGCTACCCCAATTTTTAACGTTGCCATCAAATACCCTCGTATTACCATCACATAAACAACCTTTTCACGGTTTGCATACGCGTGTGAAGGAGCTGATTGAGCATCATCATGCCCACCTGAGTAGTTTGCGTGAATTTTGTCAGCAAGCAAAAACCATCAAAGATTGTTTACCTGTGTTATTTAAACGTGAGCTCAACCCGCATAATATGTTTTTTGCAATTGCAGAGGCGTTTTCACATCTTAATTATTTATATTTTGCGGGTGAGTGCAGTCGAGAAATAAATGCAAAAGGTCAATTTGAATTTACGACACTAGCAAAGCGTGATTGATGCAATGTCGTTGGTGACTATTTGCTATTTAAGTGGTGGTTCTAATTGCAATTCGCTAGCTATTAAAACGGCTTGCGTGCGATTGTTAATTCCTAGCTTTCTAAATATTGCAGTCACATGGGCTTTCACAGTGGCCTCGGCAATTTCCAAATTGTATCCAATTTGTTTATTGAGTAAACCATCTCGCATGTAACATAACACCTTGTACTGTGCTGGTGTCAAACTAGCAACATTTTCAGCTAATTCAGAAAAATGTTCGTCTATATGCTCAATTTGTTGCCTAACGTTCTCTGGAACCCAAATATCACCAGCTAACATTGCGTTTACGGCATCACTAATATTTTGTGCGCTTGCTGTTTTTGGTATGAAACCCATAGCGCCAACGCCAACTACCTTTGAAATTAAAGAAGCATCTTCTGTCCCAGAGACAACTGCAATAGGTATATCAGGGAATGTTTTTTGGATATGTAATAATCCAAATAAATCGTTGCTTCCCGGCATATGTAAGTCAAGTAAGAGTAAATCAATGTCGTGCTCATGCAGCACTTTTACCGTTTCATTTAAACTGCCCGACTCAAGTATATTTAGATCACTAAATGCTATATTTAATGCCCCTTTCAGGGCATCACGGTATAGAGGATGATCGTCTGCAATAAGCAGGTTTACCATACAAATTCCTTTATTTATTCAATCGCTCCTCGATGAGTTTATCAACAACTGATGGATCTGCCAATGTTGACGTATCACCTAAGTTTTCATGCTCATTTGCTGCAATTTTACGTAGGATTCGACGCATAATTTTGCCTGATCTCGTTTTTGGTAATCCCTTAGACCACTGGATTATATCAGGAGTAGCAATTGGACTTAACTCGGAACGAACCCAATTGCGGATTTCAGCCGTCAGTTCGTCGTTTACTTTAATGCCTTCATTCGGTGTTATATAAACATAAATGCCTTGGCCTTTTATATCATGAGGATACCCAACAACCGCAGCTTCTGCCACGTGTGGATGCGCTACTAAGGCACTTTCGATTTCGGCTGTTCCTAATCTGTGACCCGATACGTTAAGTACATCATCTACTCTTCCTGTAATCCAGAAATAATCATCTTCATCACGACGACAACCATCTCCTGTGAAATATACATTTGGGTAAGCGCTAAAATAGGTTTCAATGAAGCGCTTATGATCGCCATATACCGTTCTCGCTTGGCTCGGCCAGCTGTCTTTGATCACTAAGTTACCTTCCGCGACGCCTTCTAACTCATTTCCTTCGGCATCAAATAATGCGGGCACAATACCAAACATCGGACGCGTTGCTGAACCCGGCTTTAAGTCATGTACTGTTGGCAGCGGCATAATCATAATGCCACCAGTTTCAGTCTGCCACCAAGTATCAATAATCGGACACCTACTTTGTCCAATAGTCCGGTAATACCAATCCCAAGCCTCTGGATTAATTGGCTCTCCAACAGAACCAAGGATCCGTAATGAAGACAAATCACAGCCTTCTACCGGTTTGTCACCATGTGCCATTAAAGCACGTATTGCTGTTGGTGCTGTGTACAATGTAGTTGCTTTGTATTTTTCAACAATTTGCGCAATACGACGTACATCAGGATAAGTGGGAACACCTTCAAAAAATATCTGTGAAGCGCCATTAGATAGTGGACCGTAAACAATATAACTATGACCTGTAATCCAACCCACGTCGGCTGAGCACCAAAAGATATCATCCTCGCGATAATCAAACGCATATTTGAATGTCATCGTTGTATATAGTAAATAACCACCGGTTGTGTGAACAACCCCTTTTGGTTGCCCCGTAGAACCCGATGTATATAAAATAAAGAGTGGATCTTCAGCATTCATTACTTCTGGCTCGCACTGAGCCGAACAATCATCAATGAGCTCATGCCACCAAACGTCGACATCATTATTTTCAACGTTGCCGCCGGTTAACTGATGCACAACGACAGCGGTAATTGAAGGGCAAGCACCATTGGATAATGCCTTGTCAACATTCGCTTTTAACGGCACTGAGCGCCCTGCTCTGCGACCTTCATCACAAGTAATGACAACTTTAGCTTGGCTATCGTTAATACGATCAGCAATTGCATTAGGTGAAAATCCGCCGAAAATAACAGAATGAATGGCGCCAATTCGGGCGCAAGCCAACATCGCATAGGCAGCGTGAGGGACCATTGGCATATAGAGTGCGACGCGGTCGCCCTTTTTGACACCCAGTTTTTTTAAACCATTCGCAAGCTTACACACTTCATAATGAAGCTCTTGATAAGATACTTTTTGGCTATCATTAGGGTTGTCACCCTCCCAAAACAGAGCGGTCTTTTTAGCACGTGTTGCCAAATGGCGGTCAATACAATTGTAGCTTACATTCAATTCGCCATCTTCAAACCATTTAATTGATAGCTCTTCGGCATCGAACGTTGTATTTTTAATGATAGTGGGAATTTTGTACCAATCAATCTGAGTCATCTGCTCAGCCCAAAAAACGTCAGGATCATTCACTGACTGTTCGTACATCGCATTATATTGCTCAGGCGTCAGCAATGTGTCTTTTTTGTATGATTCGGGTACTGGATAAAGTTTTTTGGCCGACATTGTATTGTCTCCGTATTTAACGTTCTAAAAATATGTTGCTCCTGCAGCAATAATATACCTATATATAGGGGCAAACAAAAATAATACTTTGGTATGATCCAACCCCCCTTAAATTCATACGACTTTAGTCTCATAGACCATACGCTAATTTGAAATCCCCTTGATTTACGTAAAATCAATACCAATTTACAAAACCTTTACATACTAATAACAATTAGGAAGATATAAACGAATATGAAAAATTCAATATTAAAATCTGCATTAGCTGTTTCTTTAGCTCTAGGAATATCTGCGATATCGATGAATACTCAAGCGGACATGCTGGCAGGTACGGATGTGAAATTCAGTGGCTATATAAAAGTAGATGCCATGTTTAGTAATTACTCCGATGGTTCATTAGGTTCTCAAAGTATTGGCCGAGATTTTTATCTCCCTGGTTTAACTCCGGTTGGTGGCATAGAAGAAAGTACACAGTTTGATGCACATGCTAAACAGTCTCGCTTTCGTTTCACCACAAACACTAAAACGGATGAAGGCGACAGTATTACAGGTGTATTAGAATTCGATTTTTTAGTCACTCCAGGTGGTAATGAGCGCGTGAGTAATTCTTACGTGCCTCGTCTTCGTCATGCTTTTATTAGTTATAAAGGCTGGACCGTTGGTCAAACATGGACAACCTTTCAAGATGTAAAAACGTTACCTGAAACACTCGATTTTGTCGGTGCAACTGATGGTGTTGTGTTTGGCCGCCAAGCACTCGTAAAGTATAAAACGGGTGCATGGGAATTTGCATTAGAGAACTCAGAAACGACCATCACACCTTTTGGTGGTGGTGCTAGAATTGTGTCCGATGACGGTGCTATTCCTGATGCTGTTGTTCGCTATACCCACACGGCCGATTGGGGGCATTTGTCAATTGCCGGTCTTGTACGTCAATTAAACTACGACAACATTGTTTCAGTTGATGACTCTGCATCATCAACCGGTCTTAGCATTAACTCAAAAATCAACGTTGGTGAAAGCGATGATATCCGCTTGTCATTTACAACAGGCTCAGGTTTAGGTCGGTATGTAGCATTAAATACAGTTAATGGTGCGGTAATAGATGCAAATGGCAACTTGGAAACGATTGACTCAACAGCTTATTCTGTTGCTTATCGCCATGTTTGGAACAACAAAATGCGTTCAACTTTTAGCTATTCATCGTTATCAGTTGATAATAATGTCGCATTAACTGGCACATCAGCGACTGAAAGCACGAATAGCATAAGTGCTAACGTGTTATATTCACCCACCCAGAAAATTACCGTCGGTGGCGAGATAAAGCAGGCGACAAGAGAAATTGAATCGGGTGCTGACGGCGACATGACAAGAGTTCAATTTTCAATGAAATACGCGTTCTAACGTCTAATTTGAATCAATGAATTAACCTTTGGCTGATAATACCGAAGTGTTGATATAAAAATCGAAAAGCCTATGCCTTAAACGCATAGGCTTTTTTATTTATCGGTAAAAATACATTCATGAAACAATAAACAACGCACATAACGGTGCTAAAAACAACACGCCAACTCGCTCCTGACTTGCTTCTTTAAATACTCTTCCAATTAGCCTGATAGCCAACAGCATTGCATATACTAAGAACGCTAACAGGCACTAACCCAGGGCTTTAAGTAAGCTTATGACGGCTTTAATAGTGGCCTCAGGTATGACACTCGGTTTTTGCATTGTGGTATAGGAAGGTTTGTTCGTCCGTAAGCTCAAGGACATGTTTACCCATAAGTTCAAATGGTTAACATCATTGGCATTACAAAAACATACCTTTAGATTAAATTCAATGCATAACTTAGACTAAAGGATATAGTAACATCAGTATACTAATTAAGCATTTACGAGTCCTTCTGTGCCCTTAGATATCATTATTAACTCAATTGCGATTACAGGACTTATCCTTGCTCTGT
>JBLIKM010000069.1:0-7915 GCA_047636295.1 Methylophagaceae bacterium | reverse complement strand
GCGTTGAACAGATTCAGATTAACCATGACATAGGTTATACTTTTTCCAGGGCGTTACGTAATATTTTACGACATGATCCGGATGTGATTTTAGTGGGGGAAATTCGTGATCAAGAAACGGCTAAAATTGCAGTAGAGAGTGCCTTAACCGGTCATTTGGTTTTAAGTACCCTGCATACTAATAACGCCGCAGGTGCAATCACTCGATTATTGGAAATGGGTGTTGAGCCGTATTTGTTAAATGGCAGTTTATTGGGTGTGTTAGCACAACGATTAGTGAAAGTTAATTGCCCAAATTGCTTAGCGGTTGAGCCGGTTGAGCTATTAGCTAGGCAGTCACTCAACGTGTCTGAAGATGAAGTTTTTTATCGTAGTACTGGCTGTGAAAAATGTAATAAAACCGGCGTTATAGGTCGTATGGCGGTATATGAATTATTGAGTGTAGATGCCAGCATGAAAGCGATAATTAAACCTGAGGTCGCGACGACCGATGTTCATCAACATGCATTAGCTGCAGGCATGGTGCCTTTAACTGATAATGCATTATTAAGAGCGCGTGCCAAAGAGATCTCCTTGGCAGAAGTTTACCGCATAAGATTAGATTAAATCTAAAAGAGAATTTAGCATGGATATAGTACCTTATTTAAAATTGATGGCCGATAAAGATGCTTCGGATATATTCTTTTGTACGGGAGCTGAACCACAGCTCAAAATTGAAGGTGCAATTCGGCCTGTTGGCACACAGAAGATGATGCCCGGTGATATCAAAGAATTAGCTTATAAAATTATGTCTTCTGAGCAAGTAATTGAGTTTGAAGAAAACTTGGAAATGAACTTCGCCATTCCGCTAAAGGGTGTGGGTCGATTCAGGGTCAATATATTTTTGCAACGTGGTGAAGTCTCAATTGTTATTCGCTATATCCAAGCTCACATCCCACATTTTTCGGAGATGAATTTACCGCCGATATTGGGCGATATTATTATGGAAAAAAGGGGGTTAGTATTGGTTGTTGGGGCTACGGGTTCTGGTAAATCAACCACATTAGCAGCAATGATTGGTCATCGTAATCGAAACTCAGCCTCTCATATTTTAACGGTTGAAGATCCACTAGAGTTTATTCATAATCACGAAAGATCTATAGTTCAGCAACGTGAAGTAGGTATTGATACCTTGTCCTATGGCAATGCTTTGAAAAATGCACTAAGGGAAGCACCAGATGTCATCTTGATTGGTGAGATTCGCGACATGGAAACCATGAAATTTGCCATTACTTATGCTGAAACGGGCCATTTATGTTTGGCTACTTTGCATGCTAATAATGCAAATCAGACTTTAGACCGGATTATGAATTTCTTTCCTGAGACCGCACACCGTCAGTTAATGATGGACATATCACTTAATATACGAGCAATTATTTCCCAACGCCTATTAATCGGAACAATAGATAAATCTCAAGTACCCGCTGTTGAGGTAATGTTAAATACACCTTATATTACTGAATTAATCGCAAAAGGCAGCGTAGGAGAGATTAAGACAGCGATGACTGACAGTAAAGATGAAGGTATGGTTACCTTTGATCAAGCATTATTGGCGTTATACCGTGCTGGTAAAATTAAACTTGATGAAGCACTCAGTAATGCGGATTCTAAGAATGATTTAAGCTTAGCCATCCGTATGAGTGCTGGCGCTGTAGATGATGATACCAATGAACTGATACTGGGTTAAAGCGCTCAGGAATTAAGCGTGTATAATTCGCAGTAGAGATCTCAAATTTAAGGTAACAAAAATGCAAGTAAATTTCCTAGACTATGAACAACCTATTGCTGAATTAGAAGCAAAAATTGATGAGCTGCGTTACATGAGTAACGACAGTGATTTAAACATCACTGAGGAAATTCAAAAGTTAAAAGAAAAGAGTGAGTCGTTGACTAAGTCGATTTTCTCATCGCTTACACCATGGCAAACCACTCAAATGGCACGTCATCCACAACGTCCTTACACCCTAGATTATATTCATCTCATTATTACTGATTTTGAAGAGTTACACGGTGATCGTGCTTATGCTGACGATGCGGCACTTATTACTGGAATTGGTCGATTAAATGGCCGCTCTGTTGTTGTAATTGGTCATCAAAAAGGCCGTGATACTAAAGAAAAGATTGCTCGTAATTTTGGAATGCCTCGACCAGAAGGCTACCGAAAAACATTGCGAGTAATGAAAATGGCAGAACGATTTGGTTTGCCGGTTTTAACCTTTATTGATACGCCTGGCGCTTATCCAGGTATCGGCGCTGAAGAACGAGGTCAAAGTGAAGCGATTGCCCGTAATCTATTTGAAATGTCACAACTTAAAACGCCAATTATCAGTACAGTTATTGGTGAAGGTGGTTCAGGTGGCGCATTAGCTATCGGTGTCTGCGACCACTTAATGATGTTGCAATACAGTGTTTATTCAGTGATCTCACCAGAAGGCTGTGCCTCTATTTTGTGGAAAAGTCCAGAAAGAGCAGCAGATGCTGCTGAAACATTGGGTGTAACATCAGAAAAACTTAAAAGTTTTGGCTTGATTGATCGCATTATTCCAGAGCCATTAGGCGGTGCTCATCGTGACTTAGATGAAATGGCTGAACGTGTAAGAGATGCACTTGAAGTTAAATTACGTGAATTAGAGACTATGCCGATTGAAAGCTTAGTCGAACAACGCCAAACTCGCTTGCTTAGTTATGGTGAGTTTGAGGGCTAAATCAGCCACTTTCAAACAATGCTGAATCCACAGTCAGTTATTGCCGATGTTGTTAGGCTAAGTTCAGGTAAAAAAATCTGGCTAGCTTACAGCGGTGGCATCGATTCACATGTATTGCTTCATATATTAGCTACAAGCAATGCTTCGGAATTAGTAGATCTCGAAGTGGTACATATTGACCATGGCCTACAGTCTGAATCAATAAAATGGGCACAGCATTGTGCAGCAGTCTGTGCGACGTTAAAGGTGAGGTTTCGGTGCTTGGCTGTGAACGTTAGCAATATTGCACGCTTAGGTTTGGAAGCTGCGGCCCGCAAAGCGCGTTATGATGCTATGGCTGCCTTAGTTAGCCCCGCAGATGTGGTATTGACTGCGCAACATCAACACGATCAAGCCGAAACCTTATTATTACAACTGCTACGTGGTGCTGGGCCAAAAGGTCTATCGGCGATGGCAAGTGAATCACAACTTAATTCTGTCACCTTAATACGTCCTTTATTGGCGGTAGAACAAGCCGATATTATTGCCTATGCCAAACAATATGAACTGCAATGGATGGAAGATCCCAGTAATGTTGAAACGCGCTTTAATCGTAACTATATTCGCCATGATCTTTGGCCGCTTATTGAGCAACGTTGGCCTAAAGCCGCTAAAACGCTGAGTCGTTCTGCCCAACACTGTGCCGAGGCGAGTGAGTTAATGATGGAACTTGCCCAGCAAGATTTGCCTTTGTTACGGACTCAAAAAAACGCATTATCTATTTCTGCCTTGCTGAAATTATCGTCAGCAAGGCAACGTAATGTCTTACGTTATTACATTGAATCACAACAGTTTGTTTTACCTTCAACTATAAATTTACAACGAATCATTGATGAAGTCTGTTTGGCAGCGAGTGATAAAACACCACTGGTGTCATGGCTAGGTGTCGAAGTTCGGCGTTATCAAGATGGCCTTTATTTTATGTCGTCGTTATCCGAACATGATCCTGCTGAAATCACTCAATGTAATGATGTAAAACCTGTCCGTTTATGCTCTAGCGGTACCTTAATATGGGAAAAGGTAGTGGGAGAGGGATTATCATTCAAAACCCTGTCGCGAGGACTTACTATCCATTTTCGCTGCGGTGGTGAAAAGATCGTTTTGTCAGGGCAGCAACACCATAAAAGTCTTAAACATCTGTTTCAACAGTGGCAGGTTCCAACTTGGCAGCGTGATCGTATTCCCTTATTATTTTGTGAGGATGAACTCGTTGCTGTGGTTGGATATGGTTATGCACAGGGCTATATTGCAATAGGACAAGAACAAGGCTTTATTCCATCATTGATAAAACAGTAAGTTGACTGTTTTTCCGTTCAACACTATTCAGCTATGGTTAGTGATCTTGGTAAAGTTTTACGACGTAATGTGTAATCAACATAAGCAGTAATACGGCGCCACCAAATACATATAAGCCGGCATGTATTTGAATGCTGGCAATAGCACCTAGTTTGACACTGACAATCAAAATGGCAACAACCATCACATCGAGCATTGCCCAACGGCCATAGTTATGCATTAGCTGTAGTAGTTTTTTGCGATGGAAAACTTGGGTGGTCTTAGGGTGCAGCAAATTAAATAATAATATTATTTTGGCTATCGGCAGGATAATGCTAAATGCTGCAACAAGAAGAAATAGGATGATATGGCCTTCTTGCCATAATTGCCAAATACCAGACATAATAGAAAATGAATGATTGATCCATACTAACTGAGTAATGGTCATTATCGGGCTAATAAATCCCGCTAGAAGCAGTAATGATGCGACAACTAATAACCAACGTAACTGTTGCGCTGTCATGTGTTATTCGTTATCTGAATCAGCTTCCACTTCCACTTCCACTCTATCTTTCTTAGATACATAGCGTGGTTTTGATTCATCTTTCTTTTTTATTTTATTCTTGCCGGTTTTGGATTGCGCGGCTAAGCCTTTCACTTTGGCTACGGTCAATTTATATTGTAGATGATATTCAATTCTATCTAAGCGATCTTTATCATTATGTTCGACTAAATTGATGGCAACGCCAGTTTGAGCAGCACGTCCAGTTCGACCGATTCGGTGGATATAAATATCGCCTCTGAAAGGGAGGTCATAATTTATAACATGACTGATATTGGTTAAATCTAAGCCACGGGAAGCAACGTCCGTAGCGACCATCACTTTAATTTGGCCGATACGAAATTTTCGAGTTTTATCAAGACGTGTGGCTTGATTGAAGTCACCATGCATTACCTGAGCTGAGACATTTTTTGATTGCAGCCATTCAGTTATTTCTTCTGCACGTTCTTTTTTATTACAAAAGACTATGGCACTGCTACAACTAGCATCATTGATAGTGGCAAGTAATAAGGCCTGTTTATGTTCTTTATTATCAGCGAAATAAACCAGCTGAGTGACTTGATCGGATTTTTCATTAGCGGCATTGATTTGAATGACTTCAGCATCAGTCAGTATTTCTTCGGCAAATATTTTTACACCCGAACCAGCAAGTGTTGCTGAGAATAAGCAGGCCTGGAAGCCATTGGATATTGTGCCCAGTAATGTCATCACATCAGGGCCTTGGCCCATATCAAGCATACGATCTGCTTCATCAATAATGACCATATCAATATCAGATAAATCGATGGCTTCATCTGCGACCAAGTTTAATAATCGACCTGGCGTCGCGATAATAATGTCGCAGGCATTTTGTAAAAATTCAGCTTGTTTATATTGTGAAAAACCGCCGGTGACGATGGAAGTATTAACGTCGAGTTGCTTACTCAATTGCTTAACGACATGTTGAATCTGAAAAGCTAATTCTCGTGTTGGCGCTAAGATCAAAATACGAGGAAAGCGGTCTTTTTCTCGATGGGGTGTATCTATAAGCAGTTGTAGCGCGGGTAATACAAATGCAGCCGTTTTACCGGTACCGGTTGCTGCACCCGCTAAAACATCTTTGCCTTGTAAAATAAAAGGAATGGCGGCCTCTTGTACCGCAGTAGGGATTTTAAAATCAAGGCTGTTGAGCGCGTTTAATAAAGCATCATCAAGGAAAAGATCATCAAAAGTCATAGGTAAGTACTTATTTAATACGGTAGGCGACAATGTCGTTGGATAACATAATCGGAATAATGATCAGCTTTTGTTCCTTCAATACTGTGAGATCGGCACTGCCTGGTTTGAGTGAGATTAAAGTCTTGCTAATGCCATCTGGCGCAATATGTAGTAATTTACCTATCATCCAATCCGTTACATAATAGTTACCTTCGCCATCAGCTTCTAAGCCATCAAGATTACCGACAGGCGTTTTATCACCTAGGCTTTGAATTTTTTTAGTAGCAATATCGATGCTTTTTAAGTGACCTGCGATATCAGTGGCAAAACCATCCGTCATCTTGCCCCAACTTGCGACAATCAGTTTATCGTCCTCAACTAGTAAACCGTTAGGATATTCTAACGCTGCATCATGCAGCCAGACTTCAAATTTTCCTTGCGCTAAACGGTGAATGGTATCGGTTAACATGTCAGATACATAGATATTACCTGCGGTATCAGCAGCGACATCATTTAAAAATTTAGCATCGCTGATGGGATAACGCTTAGTAATTTTTTTATGCTTTATGTCGATGACGACTAATTGATTTATATCCGCAACATACAATGTGTCGCCGACAATTGCCAAGCCCTTAGGTGCGTCTAGGCCTGCAAGCCAATGCTGTTCGATAAGTTTTCCATCGACTGATAACTGTGAAATATAACCATTACCATCCACTTCATTAGGCGCACCGTTAACATTCGATACAAAAAGCAGATCGCGTTGCGAGTCATAGACAACGGATTCCGGTTGTTGGAACACTGTTTGAGTCTGCCATGCGGGAACTAAAGTGGGACTGTCGGCAGAGGCTAAAACAGGTAACAGTATGAAGAGTAAGCTTAATAAGCGAATAGGAATGATTTTCATAATAGTCTCGATCAGTAATTTCGACTAATGATAGCAGTTTTTTCAGGCTAATTATTCTAAAGTAGCCGTCTGATATTTACTGCGTAACAATCTAAAATGATTTATTTCTAGACTTAATTAATAACCATAAAAAGAAAGGGCCACCGAGTAGGGTGGTTATGACGCCGACAGGAATTTCTGCAGGTGCAATAATCAGTCGGGCAATGGTGTCACATAGGATAAGAAAACTGCCACCAAACAGTAATGTAGCAGGAGTTAACCAATGATGATCACTGCCAATTAATAAACGACACATATGTGGCACCATCATGCCAATAAATCCTATGGGTCCACAAAGGGCAACAATAGCACCGACACATAAAGAGGTAACAAAGAATAATAAATAACGCGTTTTTTGAACTGAAAGTCCACGACTGAGGGCGATCTCATCGCCTGCCATTAGCAGATTAAGCTCACGACTTAACCATAAAATTACCGCAATGCAAACACTCACAAACGGCAGTAGTTGCAACACATCACGATAGCCCACCGTGGTCAAACTGCCCATTAACCAGCGCAAAATTTGGAATGAATCACTGACATTACTCATGTATTGGGTAAATAAAATAAGACTGGAGAAAAAGAAACTGATAGCGACACCGGTCAGTAATAAGGTCTCTGGTGAAAACCCACTGCGTAATCGACTAATGCTATAGACAAAACTAATAGCGATTAAGGAACCTAAAAAGGCAGCAAAAGTACTACCATCGACACTCATTATCGAAAAACTGAATCCGAGGAATACATAAAGCGCCGCACCAAGTGAGGCACCACTTGCCACGCCTAGAGTGAAAGGTGTCGCTAGAGGATTACGAAACATAGCTTGAAATACCATGCCGCATACAGCCAGTCCTGCGCCGGCAATAAAAGCAAACAAGATCCGAGGAATGCGAAGCTGGGTGAGGATATGTCGCTGAATTTCAGGGTTTGTTGTGCTGTTAAGTCCTAAAAAAGGGCTTATCAATAATATACAAATAGTCGCAATTAAAATTAATATTAAAATATTAAACGGTTTCATGACACATCACCAGAAAGTTCGCAGGGTAAGGCGACCATTGCACCTGTTTGTGGATGAGGGGTAAATACAAACTTCTGATCATAGAGCGCTTGCAGGTGAGATGCTTGTAAGAGTTCGGCTGATTGCCCATACCAT
>JBLIKM010000068.1:0-7918 GCA_047636295.1 Methylophagaceae bacterium | reverse complement strand
TTCCGCCCATGGCAAAAATAAGTATAGATACGCCAGGACGACCATCCGGTGTTTCAGTTGGATCAAGTTCACGTTCAATGCCGGCTTCACAACCACAAGCAATAACTGAAGTCGCAAAGCCAGTGAAAGCTTGTGCTGAAATCATCGCCCACTTGGCATTAAGCGCAGTGATGATTAACCGCGTACCTTTCATTGGAAATGCTTCCGCGAAGGTTGGATCAATTGTGACGCCATTGATAATCATATCGGGCCTCCTTTATGTAACGGCTGCACGGTCAAACTACCTCGACCATCATCAATAATCTCATCATCACTTATTTTAAAATTACCCATTTTTTGGGTATGGAAACGATCAAAATACGGTTTTAATGACTTCTCAATACTAATGTCATATTCAGGTTTAACGACATGCGTTGTACCCCATGTAACGTCAATCAAATTGCCATCTTTTACAACCATAGTGCCATCTTTGAATACATAGTCAGGTGTAGTGAACATTTTTTCACGATCAGCATCATCAGTATAAACAGTGATATCGGCCGCACCACCAATGCCTAGATGTCCACGATCAGCCAGACCGACTAATTTAGCGGCACCAGCACGCGTCATGATCGCAATTTCATACAATGTATATTCACGTTCAAGCGATGCTAAATGACTCGCTTTTTGAGCTTCAGGATGTAAGGTCGATAAAATATCGTTACGGAAAGTCTTATCCATCAATAATCTAATAAGGTGTGGATAACTGGTAAAGGGGGCACCATTTGGGTGATCCGTTGTTAAAAATACACGCCAAGGATCATCGACCATCAGGAATGTTTCTAAACCTATCATCCATTGCAATGCATTCACATAGCTTTGATCTTTGTATTTGAATGGCAATACACCACAACCAGCATCACATTCGATATCCATACACACCCATTTATTTGGATGTGCATGAGGATGAGCGTCATGTTGGCGCATAGTATCGCCAGAAGCCGTCACCGTTTGACCAAATAAAATCTGACCCACATCGACCGTGATGTTTTTATGGCTATTAATTGCTTCCGCAATTTGTGCTGAACCAGATGAAAACTTAAAGTCACCCTCAGTGCCATAACTATGGAACTGAATATGCGTCATATGCATAGGCAAACCTTCGATACCTTCCATCGTATCTAAGGTTGTACTCATATTGCCGGGCACACCTAAGTTACAACCATGTACATGCAGA
This sequence comes from Methylophagaceae bacterium, assembly GCA_047636295.1. Lineage (GTDB taxonomy): Bacteria > Pseudomonadota > Gammaproteobacteria > Nitrosococcales > Methylophagaceae. Next base: position 6,702 of record JBLIKM010000068.1, on the reverse strand, counting down.
GGATGTGGCACACCTAATTCTTTTACTGCTCGAGCGAGGCGTAATAATATTTCACGCGGTGTCACACCGTAAAATTGATTATTTTCGTCCAAATCAAGTTTGCGTTGATTAAATTTAAACGCATTAATACCGCCTGGATTCACCACTTTCACACCAATAGCATGACTTTGATTCATCGTCCAAGCGACATAGTTATTAATAGATTCTTGATCTTTATTTGCCGCCATCATGCGAAGTAGGAAATCATCACTACCCAACATGACATAACCACCTTTATCAATAATCGGTGTGTCATGCATCTCCATATGCGCCTGGCGAGCATTAATGGGCAAAATTGCAGGTTCAAAGCCTGCGGTATAACCCATTTCAGCATAACGATAACCCGCGGTTAAAGTACTTGGTGCTGCATATCCACTACCGCTACGCAATAATTCAGTACGTGCAACTACATCTGCCGCATGATCTTCTGGCAACATCGTACGCGCGATATTGACCTTACCACCACCGATATGAGTGTGCATATCGATCGCACCTGCCATAACTACTTTATCGCGAAGATCAATTTCTTTATCAACCTTTATATCGTCAGGGCGTTTTACAATTCGTCCATCAAGAATATAAATATCGCGGACTTCATTTTCTACGCCGTGTGCAGGATCATAAATCCGGCCACCAGTTAGTTTTGTTAACATTTTTCTATTCAACTCCTATTAAATTAGGATTTTTGTTTAAGTTCAAGGCGGATTCTTTTTGACAACCGAAGTGTATGTCAATACATGAGGTTCGGAAAAAAGGATCCAACGCCGAAATTGAGCAAAAAGATAATTTAATCATAACGCTTGTTCAACAGCGGTTAATACATCAAATGTACTAGGCAAACCACTGTCACGTAATTTTCTTAATGGTACTGATACCACCGCATCGCTACGGAAAGCACGTCCAGCATGATCTATACCCGGTGTACCTACAGGAATAAATACTTCAGGTTCTTTTTCAAATGTCATACCCGAACGGCCTAAAACAATCGTTTTTGCTGTTGATTTTGGTGGCGTATTGTCAATATCAAAACTTGAAATCCACACTAAAGTATCCACCTCGTCTTCTATTAACATCCGATTAGCGTTAGCGAGATAAGGATCGTAATCAGGATAGCCACGACTAAAACTGGTTCGCATTGGGAAACCTGATTGCCATGCCGATACTTGATTTGCAGTCACTTCACCATCTTTACCCGCTAAAGGTAAACCACTAGATCGCGTTTTTAAGTTTAAATCTTTAACCATTTCACATAGGGTTTGAACGCTGACTTCAGCATGATCAAAATCAAGCAAACTCGCTGCCCAGGTCACAACTGAATATTTGGCATTTTTAAGTTGCCCCGCCAAGTCAGTTAAAACACTGATATTAATACCGCCAACACTGTTGGCTTGGATCGACTTGCCTTTAACTAAAGCGCGTAATACCGATAGCACTTCTGGCAAATGGGCATTATCACAGACTAAAACTTGGGCTTTTTTACCCTTTGGTGAGATTGAAGCATCACCTGATGGTGCTTGACCAAGATAAACCACTTGCCGTGATTCAATATCTTGGCCAAACATGCTTTCTTTATTCCATATCATACGTTCAAAAAAGCTAGGAAAATCTGCCTCAATATCACTACCAACGACCAATAACAAATCCACCCGATTTTTGACTTCGGTTAATGTCGTTGTCATCCATCCGGTATCTTGCAAAACCAATGTATTCTTGAAGGTGTATGTTGAAAACATATGATCAACGGTCGCACGACTTTTATCGGCTAAAGCCATGGCCGAACGCGCACCATTTAAATCCGTCGCCATTCCTGAAATAACAGGTTGTTTGCTTGTCCGTAATAAATCGGCAATATGGGTAACAGCTAGCTCTAAAGACACGGCCTTACCTTTCACTCGTGGTGATAGGTCCGTTATGGGAGTTTCAAATCCTTTTTTGGTCACAGCATCGCCGTTTTCAATCACCGTGACCGTTGTACCATCTACTTTGATAGTGAGATCATCTGATGCAATTCCACAGAATGGGCTAGGTACTTCTAACCACATTCCTGAATCAGTCATTTCTGTCATATTAAAATCCTTAATCGTACTTAATATATTTAAAACGTGGATCAGAAGGGGTGCCTTCAAAAGGACTACCGTCTTCTTTGGCTGGCTGCCATTGCACAACCTGTTCAATCATTTTTGCTAATTCGAAATCTTTATCGGTGATCCCTTTAGCACTATGTGTCGTTAATTTTACAATGACAAAGGCATACGATGCTGAAATATCCGGATGATGCCAGGCAGCTTCAGCTAAATGACCCACCGTATTGACTACCATTAAGGTACCTTTCCAACCACTGGTTTTATATTTACGACGGATCCAGCCGTTTTCAAAATACCAATTAGGTAGTTCTGCTGCTAATTTTTCAGCAATTTCTACTTCAGAATACGTTTTATCATTAGTGCCAGTCATGACAATTCACCTTTAATATTAAAGATATGAGGATACCCTAATAATTTATGACTAACCATTTTTAGCCCGCATCAATAAAGAATCAATACTATTTTGTTGCAATTGTTTTTGCAGAGCATCAACCTTATCTCGACCGAGAATAGGCCCTACTTGGACGCGATGCCAGGTGTCTTTATTATCAATAGTTACCGTTTGTACTTTAGATTCAATGCCTAAAAAAGCAAGCTTTGCTTTATAAGCATCTGCATCATCAGCTTTACGAAATGAGCCTACTTGTAATAAGTAACTGACTTTATCAGTGGACTGCTTAATTTTGGTTTTAGGGGTAGTCGGTAGCGTTACAACGGGGGCTTGTGTCCTTTTAGGCGTTTCAACGACCACTTCCATTTCTGGCAATAAGGTATAAAACTCAAACGTAGGTTCTACCCCATTCTTATTTTTACTAACCTTTTTCTCAATGGCTTTTTTCTCTGGCGTTGCGGTTGTTGGATTATCTTTAATATGCAGTAAAAACATAATAAAAGCACCTACAGCAAAGCTGAGTAACATCGGTCCCCACGGCATCGTTTTTTTCTGTGCCGAATTTCGTGAATTTCGTTTTTCTGCCACTTACATTGTCTCCGGTGCTGATACACCCATAATCGTTAAACCGTTATAAATAACTTGTTTAACAGCAGAAACTAGGGTCAGCCGCGCCTGACTTAACTCAAGATCATCAACAATAAAGTGATGGGCATTATAGTAAGTATGGAAATCACGGGCTAAATCCATCAGGTAATGAGCCAATATATGCGGTGTATGATTCAATGCTGACGACTCTATTACTTCTGGATAACGCGCTAAGGCGGTTAATAAAGCGTGTTCATGTTGTTCAATTAATCGTCCTAAGTGCAACTCACCTTGTGCTTGATCCCATACCAAACCACGTTCAGTCAATTGATTAAATACACTACATACACGTGCATAAGCATATTGCACATAATAAACAGGATTATCGGTACTTTGTGTTTTAGCCAGTTCTAAATCAAAATCCATATGTTGATCAGCACCACGTAAAACATAAAAGAAACGAGCAGCATCTTTACCCACTTCTTGTATTAATTCACGCAAAGTAACAAAATCACCACTACGGGTCGACATCGCTATTTTTTCACTACCTCGATACAACACGGCAAATTGAACTAATAATACTTTTAATCTCTCTGGGTTTTCATTCATCGCTTCTAAAGACGCTTTTACACGTGGAATATAACCATGGTGATCTGAGCCCCAGATATCAATAACAGTATCAAAGCCACGCTTAAATTTATTCAAATGATAGGCAATGTCAGAAGCAAAATAGGTAGTTTGACCATTATCACGCACTACAACACGATCTTTCTCATCGCCATAGTCGGTCGATCTAAACCACCAAGCACCGTCTTTTTCATACAATAATTTTGCATTTTTTAAGGTTTCAATCGCGTGATCAACCACCCCAGATTCCATTAATGAACGCTCTGAAAACCATTCATCATAATCGGTGCCAAAAGCAGCTAAATCAGCACGAATATCAGCCAAAATTGACTTTAAACCTAAATCAAATAACTGACGATAGCCGGTTTCACCTAATAATGCTTTTGCCTTATTGGTTAAACCATCAATATGCAGTTCTTTATCACCACCTTGAGGTTCATCAGTTGGCACATCAGTAAATATTTCTTTTGCTGAGTGACGAAATAGTTCGCCATGTTCTTTTTTTAACGTCGCTGCGATATCTAAAACGTAATTGCCTTTGTAAGCATTACTTGGAAAGGTAAATTGTTCACCACAAGCCGCTAGATATCGTAACCAAACACTGGTTGCTAAAATATCCATCTGTCGACCCGCATCATTGACATAATATTCACGATGAACATCAAATCCTACTGACATCAATAAACTACTCACCACAGAACCATACGCTGCACCGCGACCATGACCAACATGAAGTGGACCAGTGGGATTTGCGGATACAAATTCAACTTGAACGCGTTTTCCTGTACCGATTTGGCTACGACCAAATTGTTTACCGGATGCTAAAACATCTTTTACGATTTGTTGGGCTGATTCTGCTGACAGAAAGAAGTTAATAAACCCTGGTCCCGCAATATCGATTTTAGTAATAAAATCAGCATCCTTAATCGTTTCAACTAATAAATTCGCTATCTGACGAGGATTCATTTTAGCTGGTTTTGCCAACATCATTGCAATATTGCATGCAAAATCACCGTGTAATTTATCTTTGGTGCGTTCAATTTGTATTTCTGGCAAAGCAATTTCAGGAAGCTTTTCCTGTTGGATAAGGTCTGTTAATGCAGTTTGTATATTTTCTATAAGCTGGGCTTTCAATGTTTTAAAACCTGAGATTAATTTAGTCGAGGTATTTTAACTGATCATGAGTTGTGGATCACAGATAGAAAACTGATTCTGCTTATTTAAGCTTAGATGATGAGATATATTTTCAATAAAACAATTGCGTAGTTTTTAAAATTTGCGGGATTTTAAGTTTAAACAATCATTAATATAGTTTTTAAAAGATTATGATGTTGATGTTTAGTCTCAGTGGATATGTGGGTAAGCTTTAAAAGCTGTTTAGGATCAAGCTATTTAAAGTATCTAGGCTGTGAATAACTACGATCGTTGATTAGTGATCTCCTGTGGATAACTAGCAGACTTATCCACAACTAAAGTTATCCACAACTTATCATCCGTTTTATAAGCTCGTTATACAGGAGTTATATTTCGCTTTTTGTTGGTGAATAATCTAGAAAGAATATTTTTAAAGAAAATTAGAAACCATTTTTCTAAATTAATCTAAAGTTAATCTTTTGATTCTAATATTGAAATTTAGCGGGAATAAATAATAAATATAGTGATTTAAACCATCGTTAACTTAAAGTGAATTTAGAGTAAATCTAGCGGATCAATATCAATTGACCACCTTATTTTCCGGGTTAATTTTAAAGATGATATCGCTGGTATGAAGTGATCAAGTAATTGATGTAGCGGTTTACGTTGTTGGGATAATAATAATAATTGTGCACGATACCGACCTGCTCTTTTTTCCATAATGGCAGGTACTGGCCCCATCACAATGACATCTTGCTGACTTGATTGATGGAAAAGACCAGACACATCACTTAAAAATTGCATGGCTAAAGGTTCATCTTGTGCTTCTGCTCGAATGACACATAGGGAACCGGCAGGTGGCATAGCCATCATTTTTCTTTCAGCTAAGATTTTTTTTGCAGTAAAGGCATAACCATGCTTAATCAGATCTTGCCAAAACTCATGTTGCGGCTGGCTAGTTTGAATAAATACTTCACCTGATTTACTCCCTCGCCCTGCTCGACCCGTTACCTGAATAACGAGTTGGGCTAATGATTCTGTTGACCGAAAGTCGGCACTAAATAAACCTTGATCTGCATCCAAAACACCGACAAGGGTTACATCATGAAAGTCATGACCCTTGGCTAACATTTGGGTACCCACTAATATTTTGGCACCACCTAAGCTAATTTCATTAACAATGTCGGCGAAAGCATTCACTTTTTGAGTGCTATCACGATCAATTCGTAATACCGGTGTTTCAGGAAAATAAGCCTGTAATGTATGTTCTATTTGTTCAGTACCTGCACCATAGGTTTTTAAGTCACTCGCCTGACAGGTAGGACATTGAGCAACTAAGCGCTGAATTAACCCACAATGGTGGCAGCACAGCACATTACGTCTTTGATGCACGATCATTCTGGCATCACAATGTGAGCAGGTCGCTTGCCAACCACAGTCATGACACATTAAAACAGGTGCAAAACCACGTCGATTAATAAATAGTAAAACTTGATTCTCTGCTGCTATTTGCGTTTTTATAGCTTGATATAACACCGTGGATATACCGCTATTAGCCATGGGGCCACGACTATCAATCAATTTTATTTTCGGCATTTTTGCACCGGTAGCACGCTGATTTAAAATTAACAGCTTATATCGCTCCTGTTCAACGTTGTATAAACTTTCTAGGGAGGGTGTCGCACTACCCATGATAATCGGCACAGAAACTCTTTGAGCTCGAATTAAAGCAATGTTACGAGCGTGATAACGTAAACCATCTTGTTGTTTATAAGAAGCATCATGCTCTTCATCAATAATAATCAAACCTAAGTTTGGTAACGGCGTAAAAACAGCAGA
>JBLIKM010000067.1:0-8009 GCA_047636295.1 Methylophagaceae bacterium | reverse complement strand
AACCACCGAAGCGGGACGTTCGATGACTTCACCTGCAGCAATTTGATTGGCAAGATGTAAGGGGAGAGCATGAATACGTTGCATATCTGACATAGTGTTTATTCTAACAGCAAGTAAGCAGGCAGGGTGATATAGCCAAGCGTTGTGCAAGTGTGGATTGCTATTGTTCAGCAGGCTCAGTGTTTAAGGGATAAGTAATACATCGCCGATACGAATATTTGAACGGGTCAAGTTGTTGCTCATTTTAAGATCTAGCATGCTAATCTGATATCGCTGAGCAATCATGCTTAGGGTGTCGCCTCTGCTGACAATATGTTGCTGTGGTGCACCTGAACCAGGTAAGGGGTTACGCTGAAAATAATTACTGATACCTGACAATATTGCTCGGGCTATCTTATTTTGATGGCTGGGCGTGTTTAATTTACGCTCTTCATCAGGGTTCGAAACAAAGGCCGTTTCGACTAAAATTGAAGGAATGTCCGGTGATTTTAGAACGACAAATGCCGCAGATTCGACGTGTTTTTTATGGACATTACCAACGCGTTTCAAGCCCGCTAAGACAGTATTAGCGACTTCAAGGCTGGCTTCTAAACTTGCGGTTTGTGACAAATCGAGCAAGACAGAGGCAAGCATGTCGTCTTTATCTTCTAAGCTAATGCCTCCGGCTAAATCAGCGGCATTTTCTTTGTTGGCCAACATTTGTGCGGCTTCACTACTGGCACCTCGTTGTGACAATACAAACACTGAAGCCCCTTTTGCTTTTGCATCTTTAAATGCGTCGGCGTGGATAGAGATAAACATGTCAGCTTTATGTTCCCTTGCTCTTTTTATACGTTGGCGAAGGCTGATAAATATATCGGTATCACGCGTTAAATAAGCGCGCATGCCAGGTGTATCATCGACTATCTTAGCTAAACGTTTAGAAACCGCTAAAACAATATCTTTTTCTTTAGTGCCGTGCTTTCCTAATGCACCAGGATCTTGTCCACCATGGCCTGGATCTATGGCAATAATGATGTCGCGTCTCACCATCGATTTTTTTGATTTACTGACCGTGGTCACGGGGCTTAGTGTGGCGACTTCAGCTGGCTTGGCAGCTGTTTTAGATTGGTGTTTGTCCGTTATAGTAGTGGTTTTTGGTTTCGCTATTATTGCTTTAAGCTTTTCTCCTTGGCGTGCTGATGACGTGGCGAGCTGTTTTGTTGGCATAGTGGCGGAATCATGTAAATCAATCACCAGCCGGTGGAGATAATCTGCTTGTGGTTTTAAAGTCCGGCTTTCGAAGCCTACTTTATGATGTAAATCTAGCACCAGACGCAAGGTATTTTTTTCCCAACTGGCGTAGCGAATAGCACGAATAGGCGTATCTAATAGTCTAGGAAGTACCAGTGGACTGGTTTGTTGTGTATTTTTTATATCAACAACTAGACGAGCGGGATTAGCTAGAGTGAAAACTTGGTATTGAAAAGCCTTGTCCATATCAATCACAAGGCGAGTATCACTGCCTGCATGAGACAAACGTATGGCTTGAATGTTTGCTGACCATACATTGCTGCTGATCATGAGTAATATGAGGCTCAAACAGAAACGGATCATTATTGTTATCCTAATACTTTCTAGTTCTAACTAGTGTGTAATTTTTTAATATAAAAATCAAGTTTCTTTTATATTAATAAGGAGATAGCGACTAAACCTGAATTAAATATTAAGGTTTTTACAGAGTGTAACGGCCGCAGGCGAAAGTGCCAATAAATCGGCATTGCGGGAATACTGTTGATAAGTAAAGGTGATCGTTAAGTCAGGTTGAGGTAATAATTCACCACCTTGTTTAGCCCACTCCAGCAAACAAATTGCATTATGACTAAAATAATCATCAAGTCCTAAATAATCTAATTCTTCGGGATCCGATAGGCGGTAGAGATCAAAATGATAAACAGTGCGATCTGCTACATCATAACGCTCAACCAAGGTATAGGTAGGACTTTTCACATTGCCTTGATGGCCTAAAGCGCGCAAAAATCCACGGCTAAACGTTGTTTTTCCTGCGCCTAATTCACCTTCTAAATGAATTACAAAGAGCTGTTCGGGGCACAACTTTGCAATGTGGTTGCCTAATGCAAGGGTAGCGGCTTCATCATCCAAGTGTATTTGCATAGAGAATAAATTTATAACAAAGTGTTAAAAAATAAGATTAGATAGATGCCGCAGATGAGGAATTAAGTCCATTGCTAACATGCCACGTTCACCATCTTGTTCAGCGGCTTTATCACCGGCCATACCGTGTAAGGTGACACCAACACATGCCGCTTCCATCAAAGGGAAACCTTGTGCCAATAAGCCACCAATTACACCGGCAAGCACGTCACCCATGCCACCACTACCCATACCTGGATTACCCCATGTTGATAGTCTTGTCGGGGTTTCGCCATTACTAATAAGTGTGCCAGAGCCTTTGAGTACTGCGATGCCACCGTAGCGTTTTTGCAGTTCATTAACCGCAATAAAACGATCCGCTTGGATTTCGGCAGAGGTACAATCTAATAAACGCGCGGCTTCACCTGGATGTGGCGTCAAGATCCAATTATCATGGCGCTGTGGGTTTTTGCTCAACATATTGAGTGCATCAGCATCAACAACCATCGGTAATTTACTCTCAATTGCTTTTCGAAACAGTGCTTCCCCCCATTCGCTCTGCCCCAGACCTGGACCAACGCTTAGGGCATTTGCACGTTGGATAAGCGTTTCGAGTTCATTGGCATCTTCGACCCCGTAACACATTAAACATGGGCGAGCTTGATTGAGCATTGGACTATGAGCAATGCGTGTAGCAATACTTATTAAGCCAGCCCCCACTCTAGCGCCTGCTTCTGCGGCCACTCGTGCAGCACCAGGCATGCCATGGTCGCCACCGATTATGAGTAAGTGACCATATAAACCTTTGTGCCCCGTACGCTCGCGAGGCGCTAATCGTGCACCGTCTTGTTCTAAACTAATGCGGCGAGCAATCGGAGTGACTTCTTTATAAATAGCCGATGGGATCTGCAAAGAATCAAAACACACTGTGCCACAGTAATTAGGTCCCTCACCGGTAAACAAACCTTTATGTAGAGCAATAAAGCTTAGTGTAATGGTGGCTTTAACTGCAATACCTAGCGCGCTACCGGTATCAGCTTGTAAGCCTGAAGGAATATCTAAAGATAATACAGGTATGCGTTTTGCTGCCTTATTGATAGCCGTAATCACGGCTTTATACTCCCCCGTGCATTCTCGATCTAAACCCGTGCCAACTAAGGCATCAACAATGACATCGGTCGAAGGCAATTTTTCGTTAAAACGCTGAACTTCTGCACCTGTAATCAGTAAAGCATCACGCGCCGCGGTACTTTCAGCACTCATTTTGGCTTCATCACCAACCTGTATCACTGATACACGATAATCATTTGCTAAGGCTTGTCTTGCCAGTTCGAAACCATCACCACCATTATTGCCTGTGCCACAGATAATTAATAAACGCTCAGATTGACGCCAATGATTTTTAATCGATGACAAGGCTGCAGCACCAGCACGAGACATCAATTTGGCTGCCGAGATATGGTGTTGTTCTATTATGATACGTTCTAACTCGCGCGCTTGTGCAGCAGTGTAAAGGTCATGAGGCAGATTAAGCATAAACTTTAATTCCAATGTATAAACGTGATTGTTCGCCTATAATAGCCTGCATGGAAGAAATAAATACAACTTTAGCAATGAATGAATTACTCAATAAGATGCAGGATTGGGCGCAATCGTTTGGTTTTCAGCAACTTGGAGTGAGTGACCTAGATCTCGCCGATAGCGAAGAAAAATTACTTATTTGGTTAGATGCTGGTTTTCATGGCGAAATGAGCTATATGTCTCGCCATGGCACTAAACGTTCTCGACCTGAAGAATTAATACCAGGTACTATTCGCGTTATCACACTACGCATGGATTATTGGCCTGAACCCGCTGCCGAACCTTGGTCTATATTGGCAGATGATCAACGTGGCTTTATTTCGCGCTATGCCTTAGGGCGTGATTATCACAAATTAATGCGTAAGCGTTTACAACAGCTGTCAAGCAAGATAGAACAAGAGTTGGGCGATATGAATTATCGTGTGTTTTCTGATAGTGCACCCGTGATGGAAAAAGCGTTGGCAGCCAAATCTGGCATAGGCTGGGTTGGCAAGCATAGCAATATCTTGAATCGCGATCATGGATCTTATTTCTTTTTAGGTGAGATTTATACCGATTTACCTTTACCGGTGACTGAGCCGACTTCCGATCATTGTGGGTCATGCACCGCGTGTATTGACGTATGTCCTACTCAAGCGATTGTGGCGCCATACCAGGTTGATGCGCGACGTTGTATTTCTTATCTCACTATTGAGTTACGTGGGCCGATTCCAGTTGAATTTCGTTCTATGTTAGGAAATCGAATTTATGGTTGTGATGATTGCCAGTTAGTCTGTCCATGGAACAAATATGCTCAGGCCACCGTTGAATCAGATTATTTACCTCGCCAGGGTTTAGATGCGCCACAATTAGTCGATTTGTTTGCATGGACGGAACAGGAGTTTTTAACTAAGCTAGAAGGTAGTCCAATCAGACGTATTGGTCATCAATGTTGGTTACGTAATATTGCCGTGGCATTGGGTAATGCGACGACTAGCAAGGAAGTATTAGCCGCTTTAATATCACGGTTAAATCACAGTTCAGAATTAGTGAAAGAGCATGTTGAATGGGCATTAGAACAGCATCAATGAACAAGCGAAATAGGGTGTCAGGTAGAAAATAGAAGGTCATGATCACCAATGTAGCGAACCGGATAATGCCGCTATTGAGGGGGAATAGTATCAGCTGATGATTTCATATAACCCTTATCTATATACATAGCCTGTGTCGCTTTTGATAATAAATCATCAGCTTTGCCGTCGTTATCTGGATAAATGGCGATGCCGATACTAACGCTGATTTGAATAGCATAACCGTCAATAATGGTCGTTTGATCAATCGCCTTTTTTATCTTCTTAGTTACCTGTGCGGGATCTTTATCGGCATTAGTGACTTCCAGTAAAATGATAAATTCATCACCTGTTGTGCGAGCTGCAATATCACTTTCACGTAAATTATCACGTATCCTAGCAGCAATAGTTATCAGTAATTTATCGCCGATTTCATGGCCAAACTTATCATTAATATCCTTGAAATCATTTAGATTTAACAATAAAACCATCAGTTTAGTCTTTTTACGTTTGCAGGCTGTCAGCAATAACTGGAGCTGTTCGGTGATTAGCGTGACGTTAGCGAGTCCTGTTAGCGTGTCATGAAGTTTTCCATGTTGAGATAGCAAATATTCATTTGCTTTCTCTAATGTTGTTGTTCTTTTTTTGACGAGATTAAATAGATCTCGGTCATTATTTCTCAAGGTATCAATAAGTTGATTCTGCGTTTTAAATACTTCTTGTCGAGAACTATTATTTTCTTTATTCAGTAGCGTTATTTTTTGTGCCAAGATAAAAAACAACACGATCATCTCTAATATACTACCGTAGATTATGCTGTTATGAGTCCAACGATTATTGGGCAGCCAGTCTAGTACTTGAGCTGAGAATAATGCGGCGCCAACTAAAAATGCTAACCATGAAATGAGATATATGCGTCCTAGCGAACTCCCTCTTATGCTGAGTACTAGGCCGGTAATAATAGCGATAAGTATAAATATGAGTGCACACAAGGCTATTATTTGCATACTCAGTGTAGTGGCGATAAACGGACTGACACAGACCGCCAATACAAAGACGGCACTAATATATACAAAGGCTCTGTCTAAGGTGGGTGCATCTGACTTGGTCTGTAGAAAAGATCTGGAAAAAAGCGCTGCAAACAGGCCAGAAACAGCAAAGCTAATAGGGATAGACAGGCTCTGCCAGTGAGGTAGGCTAGGCCAAAAAAGTTCAAACCAGATACCTTGGTAAGAACCTACTGCCCACAACATGGCACTAGAAAATAAGGCGTAGTAAATATAATGGGTGTCATGAATAAGAACATAAAGAAATAGGCTATAACAGATTAAGCTAATGAGCAGACCCAAATACAGACAGATCAAAAAATAAGCGAGCCGGTCATGTTCGGCAAAAGCATTGGGTTGCCATAATGTTGCTTCTGCTGTCACATATCTATCAGACTGAATACGAAAATAGAAAATTAGATCAGTTTTGGCAGGGAGTGTGACAGGAAATATAAAATTTGAATGTTGGAACAGGCGACGATCAAATGATTGAGTATTATTGCCATCAAAACGAGCCAAGATCCGTTTACTGTGTTTGTGAACGATGTAAACGCCTAAATCGTCAAGCAATGGAAAATTAAATTCAAGCAACTGTTTTATATCGTAGGCGTTATTATTACTCACGTCGACTTTAAACCACAACGTTTGTTGGCGAAAATAAAACCTATAATTTTGGTCTGCTAAAGGGCCAAATTCAATCTGATTACTGGGCAATAAGACGTCATCTATGTTGAGCTTTTGTTGATGGTCAATGTGTAACTGATAGTGTGGCGCTTATGCAATAGGGGTTGGATTAGCGCGCTCTAATACTATAGGTTCAGCATGGGCGAAAGAGATGAGACCCAACAGCATTAGTAGGCAATGTGTTAACCAGAAACTAATGTGAGATTGGGTCGTCATCATTTATGTTATCCCGCGATTGAATGCTTGCAATGAGTTATTATTCTTACTCTTGCAAGCTTTGCCTATTCCGGTAGCTTTATAAAGTGTTCACGATAATGCTGTAACTCGCGAATGGAATCTTTAACATCATCCATAGCAAGGTGAGATGATTTTTTCTTAAAACTTTTTTCGACTTTGGGTGCCCAACGGCGAGCCAACTCTTTTAATGAGCTAACATCAAGATTACGATAATGAAAAAAAGCTTCAAGTTCCGGCATCAGACGAGCCATAAAACGTCGATCTTGGCAGATACTATTACCACACATTGGAGACGTTCCGGCGGGTACGTACTGGGCTAAAAACTCAAGCGTTTGTTGCTCGGCTTCTGCTTCCGTTGCTGTGCTATTACGGATGCGTTCTACCAGACCTGAGCCGCCATGTTGTTTAGTATTCCACTCATCCATGCGTTCCAGAGTAGCATCAGGCTGGTGGATAGCAATGATTGGGCCTTCCGCTAAAATATTCAGATCAGCGTCGGTAACAATTGTCGCTATTTCGATAATTTCGTCATTATTCGTATCCAACCCGGTCATTTCTAGATCAATCCAGATTAGATTTTTTTTACTTTTAGCCATAATGTTCGTCTTTTTGTCAGTGAGAGAATGAACTTACTTGCCAGAGATTGTATCAAAGGCTAACCTGCATGACAGATATGAATTTTTTGGATAAAAATATGAATGAATTTACTTGGATTTTTCTTGCCGCATTAGTACTGATGATAGGCATTGAGTTGTGGCTATCACTGCGACAAAGTCACTATGTGCAAGCGAATAGAGGACAAGTACCGAGCGCATTTAAAGAACAAGTTAAGTTAGCTGCACATCAAAAAGCCGCCGACTATACAGTAGCAAAAGGTAAATTAAATAGAATCGAGAGTGTATTAGGTGCCTTGTTTTTACTGGTATGGACACTCGGCGGTGGTTTGGCATGGTTATCGGGTGCTTGGCAAAGCGCGGGATGGTCAACGACGCTAAGCGGTATTGTATTTATCCTCAGTTTTTTTGTGATTGGTTCATTATTAGATTTGCCTTTGTCATGGTATCGAACCTTTGTTCTAGAGCAGCGGTTTGGTTTTAATAACAATACACTTCCTCTATACATTGCTGATTTAGTTAAACAAACCTTATTAATGTTGATAATTGGCGCACCGTTAATTTGGGGCGCATTAATATTAATGGAAAGTACCGGCGACTATTGGTGGCTCTATTTATGGGCGGCATGGATTGGCTTTGCCATCCTAATGATGTGGGCATATCCT
>JBLIKM010000066.1:0-8231 GCA_047636295.1 Methylophagaceae bacterium | reverse complement strand
GTGGAAGTCCTCCCGATATTTATACCTTTTTCAGAAAATTCACTTTTCTTTTTAATACGCATTCGTATAGATGACTCTTGGTAAGGTTTTCGATTATATTTTGTCTTTTTTTGATTTAATGATGGTGATAAAACCAGAAAAAACTTCTATGACTTTTACCATATTCTAAACCATACCAATTTATTTGGTGGCCACTATCCCCTTCAGGCTATCTACATGATTGATAAATTCGGTGCAAAACTAGCTTAATGTTGAACCCAGTCTGGCACAAAGAAATTTTTGCTGATCAACCCCGTACCCGAAGGCAAGAAGCATCAAGCATCAAGCATCAAGCAGAATAGTCTTTTGGCGGATGAGCTCATGAAATTCAAACTCATTAGCCTGATAAAACAGGCCCCCAATGTAATCCGTGACCTATTTTTATTTGTTACCCACACTTCAGTTTGCTTTATCAACAAAGATAGTCGCTAAATTCAACCCAACAAACTACTATGTTTGGATTCTAAGAACTATGAGGACAATATGAATCAAATAAAAGTATTATTCGTGTGCATGGGCAATATATGTCGATCACCGACTGCTGAAGGTGTATTTAACAAGGTCATCGACGATATGGGAACAGCCAGTCGTTTTATTGTCGACTCTGCCGGCACGCACGCCTACCATATTGGCGAGCAATCTGATGCGCGCTCACAACAAATGGCACGTAGTCGCGGTATAGACCTCTCTAAAATTCGTGCACGCAAAGTGATACAGTCAGATTTTGAAATTTTTGATCATATCTTAGCGATGGATTCTAATAACTATCAAATGCTGATAGATGCCAGTCCAAGTGAATACCACCACAAAATTAAACTATTTTTGGATTATGCGCCTGAACGAAAAGAAAAAGATGTACCCGATCCTTATTTCGGCGGTCAAAATGGTTTTACTCATGTATTTGACTTAGTTGAAGATGCATCAAAAGGTTTTTATAACAAGGTGATTAATCAAAAGTCATTTTAACATACGAATATAACTTCGAATCCTCACAGTGCGATTTATGCCTTTATTAGTATAGAGCCAAGAATTTTAAATATTAATGCCTAAGGTAATGTTGGCATCAGATCTTTGCTGATAATTCGAATAGATGATGCTGTCTTACCGCCAAACCATAGTCTCTTTAATGATTAAGTTGTAAGGCAAAAGATGTGACTTTTGCCAATAATGATATAATAACCGGCTAATTGTCATTTAAGCATTTAGTTTATTGACGTAACTCATTGATTGTTTAAGGGGAAGTAGATGGAATCAACTAGCTTGATGAGTGAAGGTTTAACCTTAATGCTTTTTGGCATGGGCTTTGTATTTCTTTTTTTGACATTATTGGTCGGTGCGACCTCTCTAATGTCACGTATTATTACTAAATATGAAAAAAATGTGGGTGTATTACCGGAAGATGGTGTGCCATCACCAACAGCAGTAATTCCTCGTCATGGTCCACTAGCTCATCCCCACATAGAAGATAAAACATTAATCTCCGTATTAAGTGCCGCGATTCATAAACATCGTTCACGCAACAAATAATTACATCTAGCTCTTCATTAATAAGGCCATAACCATGTCCGAATCTACTCGCGCATTAGGTATTACGGATGTTGTTCTTCGTGATGCTCATCAATCTTTATTTGCAACTCGCCTACGTCTTGAAGACATGTTGCCCATCGCAGATAAACTTGACCAAATAGGTTATTGGTCGGTAGAAACCTGGGGTGGCGCAACATTTGATGCGTGTATCCGATATTTAGGTGAAGATCCTTGGCATCGTATTCGTAGCCTAAAAGCAGCTATGCCAAATACGCCACAGCAAATGCTACTTCGTGGACAAAATATTCTGGGTTACCGCCACTACGCTGACGATGTAGTGAGAAAATTTGTCGAACGTGCAGCCATTAATGGTGTCGATGTATTCCGCGTATTTGATGCGATGAATGACCCACGTAATCTTGAAACCGCCATTAAAGCTGTTTTAGAAAATGATCGTCATGCACAAGGTACTATTTCATATACCTTAAGCCCAGTACATGATCTCGCCATGTGGGTCGACTTAGCAAAACGTATCGAAGATATGGGTGCGCATTCACTCTGCATTAAAGATATGGCAGGCTTACTTAAGCCTTACGTTGCTTATGAACTAGTCAGTGAGCTTAAGCAAGCAATCGATATTCCAATCCATATGCAATCTCATGCAACGACCGGCTTATCAACCGCCACTATTTTAAAATGTGTCGAAGCAGGTATTGATAATGTCGACACAGCGATTTCATCAATGTCGATGACTTATGGTCATTCCCCTACTGAATCCATCGTATCAATATTTGAAGATACCGAACGCGATACAGGACTCAATATTGAGTCACTCGAAGAAATTGCTGCTTATTTCCGTGAAGTACGCAAAAAATATGCGCCATGGGAAGGCTCACTCAAAGGTATAGACTCTCGCATTCTAACGGCACAAGTGCCTGGTGGCATGTTGACCAATATGGAAAGTCAGTTGCGCGAACAAGGCGCCGAAGATCGTTTTGATGAAGTATTAGCTGAAATCCCGCGTGTACGTGCTGATTTAGGTTATATTCCGCTGGTGACACCCACCTCACAAATTGTCGGCACTCAAGCCGTATTAAATGTATTAACTGGCGAACGTTACAAAACCATAACCAGTGAAACTGCCGGCATATTAAAAGGTGAATATGGCGCAGCACCGGCACCTTTTAATGCCGACCTTCAACAAGAAGTCCTTGACGGTGCAGAACCGATTACGTGTCGCCCTGCCGACTTGCTTGAACCAGAAATGGAGAGACTAACAGCCGAACTTCAAGCCCATGCAACTAAAGATAATATTGAACTAGAAGTGGGTGACCGTGAAATTGATGACGTATTAACCTACGCACTATTCACCCAAGTTGGCTTGAAATTTTTAACTAACCGAAATAACCCCGATGCTTTTGAGCCTGTGCCGACATCAGAATCGGCGCAAGCTGCTACACAAAAAACGAGCACCACGGATCAAGATGTTTACACCATTGCAGTTAACGGACAAAGCTATGTCGTTCAGGTCAATGAAGGCGGCGATATTAGTGATATTGCAACCCCAACAACATTCGCGACACCCGCTGCAACGACAGTATCAGAGGGTGAACCTGTCACCTCACCCTTAGCGGGCACGATTTGGAAAGTGGAAGTCACCTCGGGTCAAACGGTAGAAGAAGGTGATGTATTAGTCATTCTTGAAGCCATGAAAATGGAAACGCAGATTGTGGCTTTCCAATCAGGTGTTATTAGCACAATTTCAGTTAAAGCAGGTGATCCAGTCAAAGTCGGCGACCACCTAGTTTCTATCGCATAAAGGTTAAATATGGATCATCTATTACATCTATGGCACAACACTGGCCTTTATCAAATGCAGCCTGGCCAGGGTATTATGATCCTGATTGGCATGTTGTTACTATATTTAGCTATCAAAAAGAACTTTGAGCCTTTATTACTTGTACCTATTGGTTTTGGTGGTGTATTAGCTAATATTCCAGGGGCGGGATTGGCGGAAGCGGGCGGGATATTGCACTTATTCTATACCGTGGGTATTGAAAGTGGTGCGTTCCCATTAATCATCTTTATGGGTGTGGGTGCAATGACGGATTTTGGTCCTTTACTGTCTAATCCTAAAACATTATTTCTAGGCGCAGCGGCACAATTTGGTATCTTTGCCACCTTAATGGGTGCCGTACTCTTATCTACATTCGGTATTTTTGATTTCAGTTTAGCAGATGCTGCAGCTATCGGTATTATAGGGGGTGCTGATGGCCCTACCTCTATCTACGTTGCCAGCAAGCTTGCCCCTGATTTATTGGGTGCTATTGCGGTGGCATCGTATTCATACATGGCGCTTGTACCACTGATTCAACCCCCAATAATGCGTGCATTAACAAATGATACTGAACGTAAAATAAAAATGACTCAATTGCGCCATGTATCACAACGTGAAAAAGTAATTTTTCCACTGCTATTGCTTATTTTAGTAGCATTTTTGCTACCTGATGCGGCACCATTATTAGGTATGTTTTGTTTCGGTAATTTGATGAAAGAATGTGCTGTAGTCGATCGTTTGAGTAATACCACCCAGAATGCACTTATCAATACCGTCACGATCTTTTTAGGTTTGGCTGTAGGTTCGAAATTAAGTGCCGATACATTCCTAGATTTCACTACTTTAGGTATTTTATTATTGGGGATGGTTGCCTTTGGTATCGGTACTGCTTGTGGTGTGATCATGGCAAAGTTAATGAATAAATTTGGTGGCAATCAAATCAATCCATTAATCGGCTCTGCTGGCGTATCAGCGGTGCCAATGGCGGCACGCGTATCAAATAAGCTTGGCCTAGAGTCGGACCCACATAACTTCCTATTAATGCATGCAATGGGACCCAATGTCGCAGGCGTGATTGGCTCAGCAGTAGCGGCCGGTGTTATGATTAATTACGTCGCTGGGGTAGCTGGGTAGAATAAATGCCACATGCTCTAATTCGAGTGTGTGGCATAGCTTATTTAGTAACCATTTTAGCCGATGCCACTCTATTTCCCAGGCCATTTATCTGGCAAGCGTAATTAGAAAAGCTCACTGGAACACTTGCCCAAGCTTGCCATCTCAGTTCATCAATATTATCTAAATCTAAATTTAGCTTAATATTTTTCTGTTCGGCCAAATTCAGTAAATTTTTCTTTGTCATATTTGACTTTAATTCCACGCAAAAATTACTAAGTTGATCATTATTCCACACGGCATAAACGGGATACACCATTCCCGCAATTAGCATGATCTGCACAAGATTAACAAACATTTTCATCGCAGTACCTCTTCTACATTACTGTAGATAGAGCATACCTAGCTTACTAAAATCGTCCTGCGAAAAACTTCACAGTTTTAAAACAAGGTGTGAGTGACTGTTGGACTTTGTGAAGTAGTTCTATTGTCAGCCAATCAAGTTATCAAAAAGAAAATCTCGTTATGCTAATTCTCTTTTTTTATAAAGTAGGTAAAAGAGTAAAAATGTTTCGGCATCGAAGAACATCACGACTACTCTTTCGTCCTGAATAGATCACCTAATGCAGCAAATGGATTATGGGTTGTAGTCGTTTTTGCCGTATCCGCTCCGGTACTACCATAACGAACTTGCTCGATATAACGTGAATGTTCGTTATCATGACAGTAAATGCATAACAACTCCCAGTTACTGCCATCATTCGGGTTATTGTCATGATTATGATCACGATGATGTACGGTCAGTTCCTGTAAATTTGCCTGAGTGAATTCACGTGAACAGCGACCACATACCCAAGGATACATTTTTAATGAACGCTCTCTATAGGTTTGTTCTCGATCAGCTTGATACTTTTTAGATTGAGCAACAAGATCATCAAGTCGTTTATTTTTATCTATAGCCCATCGTCGTAATCCGTTTTAAATCATTAATATTGTTGTAAACCCAGTAAACTAACAACACTCTTCTATTCTATAGGTTTATTTTTATGGCACAAACTACCATTAACGTTATTCTCACACAATCTCCTACCGAGCTTTATAAAATTTTGAAGTTTGAAGGTCTATCAGCAAGTGGTGCTGAAGCAAAAATTGCCATCGCAGATGGTTTAGTTAAAGTTAACAGTGTTATTGAACTTCAAAAACGTAAAAAAATTGTTAATGGCGATGTTGTTGAGTTTGCTGACACCACTTTAAACATTAGCTGTGAAGTCTAATTTGTAAGTACTCTCGGTTTACAAAGATGTCATGATTTAACAGTTACGATATAATGCCTCTTTTTTATAATTATTCAGGAAAAACCATGGCTAAAGCGACTGCGCGACATATATTAGTAGACAGCGAAGAAATCTGTGTTGAACTTAAAAAAGAAATTGAAGAAGGTGCGGATTTTGCTACCGTTGCAAAAGCAAACTCTTCTTGCCCCTCAGGTCAATCTGGTGGTGATTTAGGCGAATTTGAACCTGGTATGATGGTACCAGAGTTCGATAAAGTTGTATTCTCAGCGCCACTCAACACGGTTCAAGGCCCAGTACAAACCCAATTCGGTTACCACTTATTAGAAGTTACTAGCCGCACAGAATAACAATCCTGTACAGAATAAATCTAAAGCCTTGTCATCTTTAACAAGGCTTTTTTTTGCCTAAATAACCCTATAATCGGGCAAGTGTTCTAACAGTTGTTTACCATAACCCTTAGTCAATAATCGTCGATCTAATATCGTAATTCGCCCTGAATCTGTTTCTTTACGCAATAAACGGCCACACGCCTGAATAAGTCGTACGCTTACGGCCGGCAAAGACAAAGCAACAAACGGTTGGCCACCTGAGCGCAAAATCCACTCTTGTTTTGCTTGTTCTATCGGTCGTGTAAACACAGTGAAAGGTAGTTTAGTAATCACCACATGGCTACACAACTTACCCGGTAAGTCGACGCCCTCCGCGAAGCGATCCATACCAAAAATAATGCTACCTTCACCTGATTCTGTCCGTTTTATATGTTCTATAATCATGTTTTTCGGTGATAAGAGGTCGCCTTGCAACAACACCTGCTCAGACAGTTCACTGGGTAATTGCGTATAAACAGCATCCATCACTGTTTTAGAGGTAAATAGCACTAGGGTAGCTTCTTTTCTGTCAATAACCGTAATTAACAGTGACACCACTTCTTGCTGCCAATCAGCAAAGTTTTCATTGGGTAAGTTGTGCATCATTGGCAGGGACAAGGTTGCTTGTTGCTGATAGTTAAAGGGTGATTTCACCGCTAAAAAGTGTTTTTCATCAAAACGTTTCAGCCCACAATCTGCTCTAAAACGTTGAAACAAGCCTAAACCTCGCAAAGTAGCTGACGTTAATACCACTCCATACGCCTGATTCCACAAACTTTTTTCAAGGAAAAATGCAGCGGTCATTGGCCCAGAATTAATCACTAGCGTCGTCTCTTTAGCAAACTTTTCTAAGGACAACCAACGCACATTGGGTGGAATCCCCGGCTTGTCTTCATCTAAAAACAAGCCCATAAAATCAATAAGATAACCAAATATATTTTGCACTGTTCCAACTTGTGGCAATAATACTTCTGCTACCTTGTTAGTGACCTCTTGGGTTTCTAAGCCATCTTTAATCCACTTAGCAAATAAGGCATAGTGTTTATAAATAATATTGGCGCGTTGTAATAAGCCATGACAAGGTGTAATGAGTGTTTTTACTAGAGGGCTTTGCCAATAAATACGCGGTTCACTGACCTTTCCTGCCACCATATTCTTAACCAGAGCATCACTTTGTAACAACGTTTCCATTTGCTGTAGTAACGTAATCACGCTGGGTAAATCTCGCCTTAATTCCATCAACATAAAACCAAAATCATGTTGACGAAACGCCAGTGCTTTTACTAGCTTTTTTAACACGCTATCAGCGGTTTCTGTGGCTTGATATAGCTGCGCAAAGTTTAAGGCTTTGGCAGCATGATCCAGCGCCTTTTGAGGTAGGTTATGCGCCTCATCAAACACAAAAAGGATTTCTTCTGGGTTAGGCAATACTAAACCGCCGCCCAAGTCGGCATCACTCAACACCAGATCATGATTGGCAATAACCACGTTGGCTGTCGCCATTTCACGCCGCACTAGATAATAGGGACAGCGATGATATTTAGAGCAACTCTTGCCTGCACAGCCTTCCGAATCCGTTGATATCTGATGCCATAACACTGACTCAATCGCGTCGGTTCGACTATCCCTGTCGCCATCCCAAAGGCCTTTATCCCATTGTTGATGGAGTTTTTCTGCAGCGATATAACGTTTAGCTTGTTGATATTTATTATCAACATCTAAGCTTAGCTCATGTTGATTGGCAGCACTGACTACATTAACCAGTTTACTTGGACACATATATCGCCTGCGTCCTTTAATTTGAACAACTTTAAGTTGTTTCCCTGTTGCTTGCACAAATTGAGGCAAATCTTTGTGAAGTAGTTGTTGCTGAAGATTAACGGTAGCGGTGCTAATCACCAGTGTTTTTTTATTCTCTAATGCGAGATCAATCGCACCCGCTAAATAGGCTAAGGTTTTACCAACCCCGGTCGGCGCTTCAACCACTGCCATCCGATAGTGATCCTCGCGTCGCATAGATTCAGCAATAAACTGACTCATCGCCACTTGCTG
>JBLIKM010000065.1:0-8264 GCA_047636295.1 Methylophagaceae bacterium | reverse complement strand
TTCCATTCCGTATAAAGACTCAAGTGATATACACTAGGCAACTATTACCTAAACTGAAGTATATTATGACCTCAAATAAACACTCGCATGCAAGTTCCAACTTTATGACATTGAACCAACTCGGCGTAATACGGGTTGAGGGAGAAGATGCCCAAAGCATGTTACAAAACCTACTCACCAATGATGTGGCCGCTTTAGCAATTAATCAAAGTCACCTCAGCGGCTTATGTAATCCTAAAGGCCGTTTGTTGGCACTATTTCTACTACTTCGTCGTAGCGATGGTTATCTATTGATATTGCCTAAAGCTATGTGTGCAGGCTTACAACAGCGACTCAGCATGTATATCTTACGTTCTAAAGTAACGATTACTGATGCCAGCGATAGTATGACCTGCATGGGTTTAACGCTCGCTACCGATGGTATCATCAACTCGCGACAATTGCCGGACGCCGACTATCAAGCCACAGAACAGGACGGCAGCATCTTGATCAAATATCCTGGTGACCAATCCCGCTTTTTATGTGTCGGTTCACCAAGCCAACTGACCGCTTTCACAGCAGAGCTGCTTGAACAACAATGGCACATGGCCACCGAGTCAGACTGGGAATTACTCGATATAGAAGCGGGCTTACCCATGATCCAGCCCGAAACCAAAGAACAGTTCACTACCCAACAAGTTAACCTTGATTTAGTTAATGGTGTTAGTTTCAAAAAAGGGTGTTATCCAGGCCAAGAAATTGTCGCCCGTATGTACTATCTTGGCACACCCAGTCGCAGAATGTTTCAAGCCGAAGTACACACCGCTAATCCCATCAATGTGGGTGATGAAGTTACATCTGACAAGGGTAATGTTGCTGGCCATGTAGTCCGTGTTCAGCAAAAAAATGATGGCAGCGTTTTAATGCTACTTAGCCTTAAATTAAGTGCCGTAGATCTAGGGATTTTTGTTCACAATGATGAGCAAGTAAATATCCTTGATAGCATTATTGCTGAATAACACTTAAACACGGATTAAACAGGCATCACCACCGCACAATGATGTGGTGGTGAGTAACGTTTTTTAAAAACTTGGCAGATACTTTAGAGACTAGCAATCTCACTCAAACAGGCTGGATTGAACCCCAAGCTGTATCAGATTTCCGTAGATCAATTCCTGAGCGGCGGTCATCTTTGTCAAGTTCAAATCTTATCATATCACGCTGATCTTTACCTGTTCGACGCTGACCTTTTCGCATATCCGTACCAGAATATTTGCTCGGTTGTATTTGTTTAGAATCAGACATTAGATTGCTCCTGTTACTGTTGGATTTAATTAAAAAATGTACTCATAATTACAGTATAAGCTTTCAATACAAATAAAGTGAGAAAGCTTAGTTGTCGCTATACCTGACTTAGCTGGCAATAACGGTACCAGTACAAAACCCTGTATATTATAATAATCTAGACTAATAAAATAATCCACCTTATTGGTATAACGCACTTATCAATACGCCTAGCACTAATATCAGTCCGAAAACGTATTGTCACAAATACGCTCAATCCTGAACCAATAGACATCGGCAACGGATTTGTTAACAAAAAATCACGCTTAATACATTCAAAAATATAGTCGGTATTCAACACTTAATGATGTTGGATAACGGCCAAACTCACTGCTTATAATGCCATTGTCTGGTCGTTCCCCCCTAGCTAGATTAAGCCCTATCGCCAGTTCTGATTCATCAGATAAAGAACGCGCAATATACAACGCTAATAAGTTGGAAGAATCATCGTTATTAACCAGCCAGACGGCATCACCCACTAGTAAAGGAGTAATTTCATAATTAACACCCAAAGCAGTGTACTTGCGCGCCAAATACAAATTCGTTTGATCAGCCAAAATAGCAGCGTTATAGTCACTATTATCTGCTACTCCTACACCTTGATAAAACTGTTCTAACCTTAATGTTAAGGTATTTTCAAAGCGGTGTTCCAAGCCTAAAGTGAACTTTACGTGACGTGATTGGCCTACTTGCTCAGGAAAGCGCATATGCCCTTCCCCCCTTACACCCAACCAGTGAAATAATTCGCCTTGAAAATCTACACCGATAATGTCGTCACCATTAACTTTGCCGGCTAATCCAGCAAATTCGAAGCTATTAAATAATGTCGATATTCTTGCCAAATAGGCTGTTTCACTCCAATCAGGACTCTTTGACCAACCTGTGTTTGTTGCAAAATCCTGCGTATAATTAACAACGGTGATCAAAGATAGTTGCGATAATTCACTTAACTGCCAATCTAATCGTGCCGCATCAACGCCAGACTTATAACTACGGTAAAAAGTCTGAGCGGCAAACGGGGCAAAAAAATCATTCGGCGTGAAGTAGAACGTCGTTGCCAAGTTAATCGGTTGCCGACCTAGTTTAATATTCAGCTTATCAGTCGAATATTGCACATTAATGCGATCCATCACTAAATCAGCTTGTTGATCGGCAAATCGCCAATCCATTGCATCACTGCGTTCGATATCCACTAACGAGGCAAAGCGACTACCACCTGTTCGCAAATTGTCATCAACCACACTTTGCATCGCATGCAGTTCAAAACTTAATGATGACTTATAGTCGATATCCAACATGAGTCGGCCAAAGGCTGCGCCCGTTAACAGCGTATCCTTTGCAAATAAAACACTATCATTTGGATTATTGATTGCTACGCCAAAGCCACGCACTAAGCCTCGCATTTCAACAGCAACATCATCATCTTGCCATTGATAGAATGCTTGCCCCATAGACGAGAAGCCTAAGCTTATCAATAAGATTATGTATCGAGTCATCATCACTTAAACGCGGCGTTCATCCGAAGTGATTTTTCCATCTTGTACCTGAATAATGCGTTGAGCGCGATCGATCACATGTTGATCGTGGCTGGAAAACAAAAAAGTAATACCGTATTGTTCATTTAGATTTTGCATTAAGTCTAACAGCGATTCCGCGGTGTAAGAATCAACATTAGCGGTAGGCTCATCGGCCAGCACAATAGCGGGACGCGTTACGATAGCGCGTGCTATAGCAACACGCTGTTGTTGGCCACCTGACATTTCATCAGGTCGTCGATGTTCCAATCCGGCTAAACCCACTTCCGTTAAGGTTTGCATTACTCGCTGGTGTATTGCTGTTTCTTTTACGCCTTGTAAATCGAGTACAAAGGCAGCATTTTCATAAGCTGTTAGCACTGGAATCAAGTTATAAGCTTGAAATACAAAGCCAATACGATTCTTACGAATTTCAGCTAGTTGGGCATGAGTTTGATCCGCTAAATTAACACCCTCCAACCAAACACCACCAGAAGTAGGTTCATCGAGTCCACCTATCAAATTCAAAACACTCGTTTTTCCTGATCCAGAAGGGCCACAAAGCGCCACAAAATCACCTTTATTAATCACTAGACTGACATTATCGATAGCTTTAACCTCAACCTTACCTTGCTGATATATTTTGCTTATATTTTTTAATTCAACAATGGTTTCCATATTCACTTCCAGGTTATATGTTTTAGTTAAAGCGCTTTTAAACTTTCAATGGGCGCTATTCGCCCCGCCCGCCATGCAGGGTAAGCACCTGCCAACAGAGCTAAACCAAAGAGTCCGATTAAAATCGCTATAATACTTTCTTTAAATAAACGAATTTTGAATACAGGGTCTAATAACACCCCGCCAAAACTAAAACCTTCACCATAAGCGGCTGATAGATCAATACCCGTGCCTGTCATAAATACATACCAAGGTATGGTAACGATTACCCCTATAATCAAGCCCAAAATCGCCAACCAGAAAGATTCAATCATCACCAGTAAGAATAAATTTCGTGGTGACATACCTAAAGCCATCATCACACCAAACTCACGCTTTCTGTCTAGTACACTCATTAGCATGGTATTCAAAATACCAGCGGCAACGAGCATCGCAATCAATAATTGACTAATATAATTAGAGCTTTTATCAATCGCAATCATACCGGCTAATTCGGGCTGCGTTTGCTGCCAATTTAACACTTCAACGTTTTTAAATGCGGTCATTTTTTGCAATTTATCGCGCAATAAATAACTATTACGCTGATCAGATAAGGTCACTGCCAGCACACTCACTTCATCAGCTTGATAGCCCAAGATCTGCTGAGCCGCTTGTAACGGCAATATCGCCATCGCGCCGTCAATTTCAATGGCCCCCGTTTGAAAGAGGCCACTGACTCGGGCAATAGCACTGACAATTTCGCCATTTTTATCTGTTGTGGTGTAAACCAGTTTTTTGCCTAAATCTAGTTTTAGCTTTCTCGCCAAATCCACGCCTAAAAGAATGCCTTTGTCAGAATGGGTTGCTAACATGCCACCAGAAATCATTGCTTGCAGAAATAGATTATTATTCACATCTTCTTGCTGTGGATCGATAGCAATGAACATCCCGCCGACACTTTTACGCGCACTAGCAAACATTGCTTGACCATGAATTCTGCCAAACACGCTTTCAACATCAGGCTGTTGCATCATCTCCTGCGTAAGCTCCGCCGCATGTTTTAAATACTTTTTGCTGCTAGGTGCGCGATTATAATCGGGGGCAGTAAGGCTAATATGGCCCATACCCATATTGGCGCCAGCATCAATCATTCGAGTGTAAAAATAATCACCCGCCCCAGTAAACGTTACGGCTAGTAAAACACCAAAGGCAATGGAAGATGCGGTAATTAAAGTGCGGCGTTTATGTCGCCACAAATTACGCCAGGCTAAGATATTTAACTTCATGCTATATATAGCTAGCGATGATGTATCGCAGCAAGTGGACGAATTACCGCCACTTTAGCCGCAGGATAAATAACGGCAATAGCTGCAATTACAAACAAAAAAAACACAGGAATTAATAGTGACTCAGCTGAAAGTTGTGCATACCAAATGGGTTCAAGTGCAATACCTGCAAACGATATCCCCTCGGCGATTGCTGACATATCAATACCATATTGCTGTAAATACCATGAAATCATCCCGCCCATGATTAAACCAATAACACTTGCCAGCAATGTTTGGATCATTGTTTCGGCATAAATTATGTGCACTATTTGCCATGGTCGCACACCCATCGCTTTCATAATGCCAAACTCTTTAATACGTTCAAATACAGTCATTAACATGGCATTCAATACCACTGACGCTACGGCAATATACGTAAACAACAGCATAATAAATGTTTGCACCTGTGCCATTTCCATAAATCGACTGATCACGGGCATCAATTGTTGCCAGTTCATGACTTCTAATTCATCACTAACTAAGGTAGCCACTTGTTCAGTCATCATCACTAAGTCACGTGTTCTATCTGTTCGCATAATGGCTATTTCATGTGCATCCTCAGGCAAGGCAATGAGCTCTCTCAACATGGACACGCTCATATATACACCCGCATTATCAATACTAGTAGACACCGTTTTCAAAATACCCCGAACATAAAAAGCATCATTTGCCATGTAACCATCTGCCGTCTGGCCGACAAAAATCAATTCATCACCCAGAGCAACATCTAATAAACGTGCTAACTTTTTACCAACAACAACGCCATGCGGATCGGCTATATCAAGCCACAAACCCACCATAAGATGCTGATCAATTTGCGTGACAGTAGGTTCAAAGTTCAAATCGATGCCGCGCAACTGCACCCCAGCGGAACTTTGTTCACTAGCCAGTAAACCAAAAGCAAACTGACGTTCGCTCGCAGTAAAACCTTTTTTCCTAATGCTAGTGGCCAATGACTGAGAATCAGTAATCGAGTTATAGATATCTGGATCATCGCGATAACCCTGACGATGAATTTGAATATCGCCTGCATACATAGACACGATATTAAGTTCACTACCAGCGATAAAGCCTTCCATCAGCGTCGCAAAGACAATCATCATGGCACAAGCAAAGGCCATTGCAACTATAGTCACTAATGAGCGGTGACCACTGCGATAAAGATTGCGGCTAGCATAGGTAATGATATTCATAACGAGCAGCTTAGCGCTTTTTCAAACTCGATAATGAAAACAAATTATCGCTAACCGCGATATCAAATTGCATCTGTTGATATACAAACTCAGTATATTCGTCGGGTCTATCTGCTGGCACTACGCGTAAGGTAGATGGCAGCTCACGGCCACCCAATAGTTTGACATCGGTGAAACTAATCGTGCGTGCCAATTCCATGCCTTCATCGTAGTAATATTCAACAACAGGAATATGGCTCTCCGCCAGAATAATAAGGATTAACTTACCCCATACTACCGCGGCATCTGGTTTGGGAATTAATAAGAACTCGATAATATTCTGGCCATCACGCTCGCCTTCAAAACTAATCGTAACGTCATAATCTTCTTCTAGCCGCGCTTCTTTAACTAGATCATCATTAGTCAGATGACTGCCCATCCATGCGCCCATCATCATGCCGCTAGTCAGTTTGATAGTGCGATCTGTTTTAGGTAAATAAGTATAGATATGATTGCCAGACTTAAGCGTTGTAGTCCCTTTTTCACGCAATGGCTTGATGATACGGAATAAGGTTTGTTCCTTACCTTTTGACCAGCCTTCCATCTTCATCGAGCGAGTGTAATGCTCAGTTTTAACGTGCATAGTGGTGACGGCATAGGACGACTTACCTCGCCACATATCATCGATATGACTGAGTAATGACTTGGTACGGAGCGCTTCAGAATTTTCATTGGCGTAAAGCCAACTCATCGGGCTAAATAAAATAAGACCTACAAAGACGAGCTTAAAAAAGTAATGCTGCTTCATTTAATATGTGTCCTGTTTGGTAAACAGATAACACTATTAGAACAGTAATTTAAGATCAGAGGAATAGTTATATTGTGAGAAAGTAGTTGTACTTTTTACTACAGCGTGTGTAATAAATGCCCGCGATGCCGTTACGAACGAGGTTCTTGAACCTGGAGATTCAAGTTGGTGACATCAATAAAATTTTGGGCTTCCCATCGAGTGGGCTTGCACTCCAATCTTATATCAGTCTCCGAGCAATTTGCTTATCGGCACAAGACACGCTGTCGCTATCGAACACCGCAGGACTGAACCAATAGTACGCTTATTTTATTTTCAGATCTTATTTTTTTATAACTCAAGTTGACGTGTTTCGTCTAAAAAGTCGCTAACTCTATCTTTCATCTGCAAAATACTTTTATTGATCTCATCTAGGTCACCATCTTGATTATTCTGAATAGTAATCAATTCGTGCGCCAAATTGAGTGCGGCAATGACTGCAATTCGATCTAAACCTACAATTTTCCCAGTATTTCGAATTTTCTCCATGTTCTTATCAACCATTTTTGCCGAAGCAATCAGCGCATCTTCTTCATTTGCTGGGCAGGCCACCTGATATTCTTTACCAAGTATACTAACCGTAACAGGCGAGCTCATAATTCATTATCCAATTCTTTCAAGCGGGACATCATTTTTTCAATCCGGTTACGCGCAAGGTCTGTTTTTTCAATCAGTTGTGCGCGTTCGAGCAACCATGCAGATTGCTGAGATCGTAGTAAAATATTCTCTTCACGCGAACGACGACAGGTACGAAGTAGCTCTTCGACGTCTCGCTCCAACTGTTGAATTTCACTCTTTTCCATTAGTATGTTCTTAGCTGTACAAAAATAATACACTAACTATAGTCGCGCCCTGCCAATTGGGTCAAGCTGACCATAACAAATTTTTTAACTTTAGGTTCTATCATCATGTCTGAATTATATTTTCCATCCACATCTCCCGACGAATCCAATGACGATGGCCCTAGCAGTGCTGCTGAGTTACAAGGCGCATTATGCGGATTGTTATGTATGGATGCTCAAGCAAACCGCGCAAATTGGCATAAAAAAATATTTGTCGACTATGCGCCAAGTGAAGATGATTTACTTGATTTAACAATATTGTTCGACGACACCATACAATCGTTAAACAGTCTTGATTTTGATCTACAGCTCGATCTTGCTGATGACAATGCATCATTGCCGTCGCGTCTAGCGTCGATGACCAACTGGTGCCAAGGCCTTATTTTTGGTTTAGGTGTTTCTGGACTAACAGAGGACACTGAGTTATCAGCTGAAAGTAGAGAGTATATTGTAGACGTCATTAATATTAGTCAGATCCGCGAGGCAGATCTTGATGAGAGCGAAGAAGACGAATCTAATTTTGAAGAATTAGTAGAATATTTACGCATGGGCTTATTTTTATTACATGGTGAGCTCCAACC
>JBLIKM010000064.1:0-8333 GCA_047636295.1 Methylophagaceae bacterium | reverse complement strand
AGAATATCGTACCTATCGTGCCCGATGAGGCGCGTACTTTCGGTATGGAAGGCTTATTCCGCTCGTTTGGTATTTATTCATCTTCAGGTCAGTTATACGAACCTGAAGATTCAGGCAAAGTGATGTGGTATCGCGAAGATACGAAAGGCCAGATCTTACAGGAAGGTATCAATGAAGCTGGGGCAATGGCTGAGTGGATATCGGCTTCAACCGCTTATTCTAACTATAACGTCAACATGGTGCCATTTTACGTTTACTACTCTATGTTTGGTTTCCAACGCATTGGTGATTTAGCGTGGTTAGCAGGTGATATTCAAGCAAAAGGTTTCTTGATCGGCGCCACAGCAGGACGTACATCCTTGAATGGTGAAGGATTACAACATCAAGATGGACATGGTTTGGTTTTAGCAAGCACGATCCCGACGTGTATTAGTTATGATCCGACCTATGCTTATGAAATGGCTGTGATTATTCATGAAGGCTTCCGACGTATGTATGAAGAACAAGAGAGCGTGTTCTTTTATCTAACGGCGATGAATGAAACCTATACTCATCCTGATATGCCTGTAGGCGTTGAAGAAGGGATTATTAAAGGGCTGTATCAACTTAAAACGGGTGGTAAACATAAACTAAAAGCACAATTAATAGGTAGTGGTACTATTTTGCGTGAAGTAGAAGCAGCCGCTGAGATGTTGGAAAAAGACTGGAAAGTGTCTGCCAATGTATGGAGTGCGACCAGCATTAATCAGTTAGCACGCGATGGAATGGAAGTGGATCGATATAATCGTCTTCATCCGCAAGCAACTAAAAAGCGTAGCTATGTGGCTGAATGTTTGGATGAGCAAGCGGGTGTCGTTGTGGCATCAACGGATTACATTCGACTGTATGCAGAACAACTCCGACCATGGATAAAAGCACCTTATACAATATTGGGTACAGATGGTTTTGGTCGCAGTGATACACGTCAACAATTGAGAAGCTTTTTTGAGGTTGATCGTTATCATGTCGTTGTAGCAACGCTTAGTACTTTAGCTGATGATGACCAGATTACCTACGACGTAGTTGAAAGCGCAATTAAAAAATACAACATCAATGCGGATGCATTGATCCCAGTAAAGGCTTAAGTTATGGCAGATTTAATCGAGTTAAAAGTACCCGATATCGGTGATTTTGATGAAGTAGAAATTATTGAAGTTTTAGTTTCTGTAGGAGATACAGTTGCTGAAAATCAAGATATTATTACTTTGGAATCAGATAAAGCAGCGATGGAGATCCCTTCATCGTTTGCTGGCGTGGTAAGAGAAGTTAAAGTAGCCGTTGGTGATAAAGTTAAACTAGGATCTGTTATCGCAATGCTGGAAGCCAGTGATGATAGCCCAGCTGCTGAACCCGCGGTTGAAGTTAAAGAAGAAGTGAAATCAGCGCCTGCTGCAACACCAGCTCTAGCTCCAGTAGTTGAAGCAGAAAAACAGCCTGAATTAGTCGAAATCATACCCTTTGCACCCGATAATAAATCAGCGGTAAAACAGGCTCATGCTTCACCATCAGTTCGACAGTTTGCTCGTGAATTAGGTGTGACTCTAAGCTCGGTGATTGGCTCAGGTGCAAAAGGTCGTATCACCAAACAAGATGTGCAGAACTTTGTGAAACAAAAAGTGAATGCACCAGAAGTCGTTGCAAGTAGTGGTTCAGGAATTCCACCTGTTCCCGTCATTAATTTCGAAAAATTTGGCGAAATTGAAACCAAAGAATTATCACGAATTAAAAAAATATCGGGCAAACACTTGCATGCATGTTGGTTAAATATTCCTCATGTTACTCAGTTTGATGATGCCGATATCACCGAATTGGAAGAATTTAGAAAAACAAACAAAGAGATGGCGGCCAAACAAGGTGTAAACCTTACACCGCTGGTCTTTATCATGAAAGCCGTTGTAGCTAGCTTAAAAATGTTCCCTGAATTGAATTCATCACTCAGCGAAGATAAACAAAGCTTAATTATCAAAAAATATTACAATATTGGTGTAGCAGTCGATACACCAAATGGTTTGATGGTTCCTGTTATCAAAGATGTTGATAAAAAAGGATTTCTAGAAATAGCGGGTGAGTTAGGTGAAATCAGTGCACGAGCACGTGATGGTGCTTTAACGGCTAAAGATCTACAAGGAGGCACATTCTCAATTTCTAGCTTAGGAGGCATTGGAGGTAGTTATTTTACTCCGATCGTGAATGCGCCAGAAGTTGCGATATTAGGTGTGGGGCGTCATAAAATGCAGCCGATTTGGAATGGTAAAGAATTTGAACCTAGGCTCATTTTGCCTTTATCGGTATCTTATGACCATCGTGTAGTGGATGGTGCAATGGGTGCAAGATTTACCACTGCACTTAACCAGATGCTATCTGATATCAGAAAGGTCTTGTTATGAGCGTAATAGAGATAAAAGTACCTGATATTGGTGATTTTGATGCAGTGGAAATTATTGAAGTTTTAGTTAGTGTTGGTGATGAAGTCTCTGCGAACCAAGATGTTATTACTTTGGAATCTGACAAAGCAGCAATGGAGATTCCTAGTAGCGCTGCTGGCAAAGTGCTTAGTGTGAATGTTGCAGTCGGTGAAAAAATTAAGCAGGGCAGTGTTATCTTAACCTTAGAAACTGCGGCGGCGGAATCTACAAGTGAAAAAGAGCAAGCCGCCCCTGTTGTTGCAGATAAACCAGCTGAAACTGAAACCAAGCAGGTAGAACCGGACCCCTCAGCTGCGGTTACCACGGATAAGAGTAATGCTGATATACATGCGGAAATTCTAGTGCTGGGTTCAGGCCCTGGTGGTTATACTGCTGCTTTTCGATCCGCTGACTTAGGCAAAAAAGTGGTGATGATTGAACGTCATGCCAAAATTGGTGGTGTATGTTTGAATGTGGGTTGTATTCCATCCAAAGCCTTATTACATACCGCAAAAATAATCAATGAAGCCGCAGATATGGCTGCTCATGGTGTCAAATTTTCGGAACCAGAAATTGATATCCGTAAAATAGAAAGCTGGAAAATGAGTATCGTTGATAAATTAACGGGTGGTTTAAAAGCGCTTGCTAAGCAACGCAAAGTAACCATTATTCAAGGTGAAGCCCGTTTTGCGGGTACGCACACGATGCAAGTCTCTACAGCAGATGGCGAAAAAACAATTTCGTTTGATAACTGTATTATTGCTGCAGGTTCACGTGTCAGTAAAGTGCCTGTGTTTCCAAATGATGATCCGCGGATGATGGATTCTACTAGTGCACTAGATCTGGAAGATGTGCCAGAAAAACTGTTAGTTATCGGCGGTGGAATTATTGGTCTAGAAATGGCGACCGTTTATGATGCCTTAGGATCAAAGATTACCGTAGTTGAAATGCAAGATGGCTTAATTACTGGCGCGGA
Source organism: Methylophagaceae bacterium (assembly GCA_047636295.1). Taxonomy (GTDB): domain Bacteria; phylum Pseudomonadota; class Gammaproteobacteria; order Nitrosococcales; family Methylophagaceae. Next base: position 4,913 of record JBLIKM010000064.1, on the reverse strand, counting down.
TAAAGACATTGTGAAACCGCTTTTGAAAAAGGTACAGGATAAGTATGAAGCTATTTATCTGAATACTAAAGTGGCTAAAATTGAAGCTCAGAAAAAAGGACTTAAAGTCACATTTGAAGGAAAAGATGAACCTGACAGCACGGTGTTTGACAAAATTTTAGTTGCGGTTGGACGCACACCAAACGGTAAGCTTATTAATGCTGAACTTGCAGGTGTAAATGTTAATGACACCGGTTTTATCAACGTTGATGCTCAAATGAGAACCAATGTGCCACATATTTTTGCAATAGGTGATATTGTCGGTCAACCAATGTTGGCACATAAAGCGACGCATGAAGCCAAGGTAGCGGCTGAAGTTATTGCAGGAATTAAATCAGCCTTTGACCCGATGACTATTCCATCAGTTGCTTATACTGATCCTGAAGTTGCTTGGATGGGCTTAACTGAAATCGAAGCCAAAGCGCAAAACATTGCATATGTTAAAGGTGCCTTCCCTTGGGCTGCGAGTGGACGTAGTCTTAGCTTAGGGCGTGATGAGGGATTGACTAAAGCCTTATTCGAAAAAGAAACGGGTCGAATTATCGGTGCAGGTATCGTAGGTCCTAATGCGGGCGAATTGATTGCTGAAGCAGTATTAGCACTTGAGATGGGTGCAGATGCAGAAGATATTGGCATGACAATTCATCCTCATCCAACTTTATCTGAAACCTTATGTTTTGCCGCTGAAATGGCAGAGGGTAACATTACAGATCTATTGCCTCCTCGCAAAACCTTACATTCTAAATAGGATTTTGGCTATAGATGGAGCAACAGTTAACGCCGTTAAGGCCCCCGCTCAAGTGGGCGGGTGGCAAGCGTTGGCTTATTCCAACGTTAGAAAAACTATGGTCTAAACATTCAACGTGTAGATTAGTCGAGCCATTTTGTGGTGGTTTATCAGTGGCTTTAGGTCTACAACCGCAAAAAGCATTACTCAACGATGTTAATTCAGCCTTAGTTAATTTTTATCAGCAAATCCAAAAAGGCTTAACCTTAAATATTTCTCTCGAAAATGATGAAAGAGCCTATTATCTACGCCGAACTCAATTTAACGAATTAAATCAGTTGACTGGCGCTGATGAGACATTGGCACAGCTGTTCTATTACCTCAATAGGACGGGTTATAATGGCTTATGCCGTTTTAACCAATCAGGTGGCTATAATGTGCCATTTGGCCGTTATAAAAAGATAAATTATCAAACTGATTTCATCAAATATCAGTCAACATTATCAGCTTGGGAATTCGCCAACAAAGATTTTTCTGAGCTAGAAATTACTGATAACGATTTCATCTATGCTGATCCACCCTATGATGTCCCTTTTCATCAATATGCTCAAAAGGGTTTTAGTTGGGATGATCAAGTTCGATTAGCCGAATGGTTAATAGAACATAAAGGCCCCGTTGTATTATCCAATCAAGCAACAGATCGTGTGGTTGATTTGTATAAGAAGCTAGGCTTTAAATTAAAATATTTAGATGCACCTCGCCGAATTAGCTGTAAAGCAAATGGCAGGCATGCCGTTAAAGAAGTAATAGCAACCTACGGCTTTTGATACAATACACACTATATTATTAACACAGATTTTTTTACGGGAACAACACACATGTCTAAGATAAATAAAGTCGTACTAGCTTATTCCGGCGGTCTTGATACCTCCATTATTTTAAAATGGTTACAAGATGTTTATGATTGTGAGGTTATCACCTTTACTGCTGATATTGGTCAAGGAGAGGAGGTTGAGCCGGCGCGTGAAAAAGCAAAAGCAATGGGGATTAAAGATATTTATATTGAAGATCTCCGCGAAGAATTTGCTCGTGATTATGTGTTCCCAATGTTCCGTGCTAACACTATCTATGAAGGTGAGTATTTATTAGGCACCTCTATTGCACGTCCACTTATTGCTAAACGCTTGGTGGAGATTGCAGCAGAAGTCGGTGCAGAAGCAATATCGCATGGTGCCACGGGTAAAGGGAATGACCAAGTCCGTTTTGAATTAGGCGCTTATGCATTAAGCCCCGATATTAAAGTTATCGCACCTTGGCGAGAATGGGATTTAAATTCTCGTCAGAGCCTATTGGACTATGCCGAAGAACACGGTATTCCGGTCGAAATGAAACGAGGTAAGAAGTCACCCTATTCGATGGATGCAAACTTACTTCATATCTCTTATGAAGGCGATATTCTTGAAGATCCATGGACCGAGCCGGAAGATACAATGTGGCGTTGGACCGTATCACCTGAGAATGCACCGGATCAAGCAACGTATGTTGAATTGACTTATGCAAAGGGCGATATTGTTGCTATTGATGGTAAGACTATGTCGCCTGCCGAAGTGATGCAATATTTAAATAAAGTAGGCGGAGCCAATGGCATTGGTCGTTTAGATATGGTTGAAAATCGCTATGTGGGTATGAAAGCACGTGGTTGTTATGAAACACCAGCGGGTACGATTATGATACCTGCTCACCGTGCCATAGAGTCGATTACGGTTGATCGTGAAGCTGCGCATCTGAAAGATGAATTGATGCCTCGTTATGCTAGTTTGATTTATAACGGCTACTGGTGGTCACCTGAGCGAGAAATGTTACAAGCAATGATAGATAAGTCACAGAATAATGTGAATGGAAAGGTTAGACTTAAACTCTATAAAGGTAATGTGATAGTAGTGGGCCGAGCATCAGAAACAGATAGCTTATTTGATGAATCCATTGCTACTTTTGAAGATGATGCCGGTGCTTATAATCAAAAAGATGCTGAAGGTTTTATTAAGCTAAATGCTTTAAGGCTGAAAATAGCGGGCAAAAAGAAATTAAAGTGAGATGTATGGAAATGACATTATAAATGGACTATAACGAATACCAGGAGAAAGCGGCTGAATATATGCGTCTAGCTGTGCCATTAATGAAAAAAAATGGTGTAGCTATGACGCCAGCTAATTATGCCGTGTGGTATGAATATGTTTCCGGTGGTAATGTCGCACTTAATGATGCTGTCGATTCGCAGATGGACGGTAATGAGCGCCTCACAGATAAACAAAGTCGTGACTTGTATGAACGATTTTTTGACCGTGAGAAAAGTCAAGTTGCCTTATTGGAAATGCGTCAGGATTTGCAACGAGTCTTGAGTGAATTATTAAGTTTTGTTTCGACAGGTAGTGTTTCTTCTAAACAAACAACGGAAAAATTATCACTGATAATTAATCAGTTGCAGCCGGATATGTCACGTGATGAATTGCATGATGTTATTGAGGAAGTGCTGGCTGAAACACGATTATCTATGTCAAAGAGCAGTTTACTGACGGAATGTTTAAATAGTACAAACGCTGAGATTCAGGATTTGAAAAAAGATCTTGAGAATGCAAAGCGTGAATCAAAAACAGATATGCTGACCAACCTTGCAAATCGTAAAGCCTTCGATGAAGTACTTGAAAAAGCAACACATGATTCTGACGCAAGTGGCTTAGAATTATGTATGATATTTTGTGATCTCGATTTATTCAAAAATATTAACGAAAAACACGGTCATCTCGTCGGCGATCAAGTATTAAAAGTAGTAGCTGTTAGCTTAAAAGGTGCCGTCAAAGGGCGGGATCTTGTCGCTCGTTATGGTGGCGAAGAGTTTGCAATTGTAGTGCTAAATACGAGTCTCGAAAATGTTAAGAAATTAGCCGAAAATATCCGTGTTGATATTGCTTCCAAGCGTATTCAACGTAAAGATACTCGTGAACCATTAGGTCCTATTACCATGTCATTTGGTGTGGCTCGCTATTTTCCATCTGAAGGTCCCGAAAGTTTCTTACAACGTGCTGATCGCGCTTTATATATGTCTAAGCGTAAAGGGCGAAATGCTGTTTCACAAGCACCGCCCCCAGTATTTTAGACGGCTTAAAAACTATCGGTGAAAAAAACCTCGTCTAATGGTAACTGACCTGAACGAGGTTTAGCATCCAGTTTCTTTTTGCCGATGGTAATCATCATTGTCACGATGTGGTCATGTGGTAAGTTAACTATCTTAGCCACTTTGTCGAAATCAAAACCATCCATCGGGCAACTGTCATAACCCATACCTTTTGCCATTAGCATGATATTCATTGCTGCAATACTAGTTGAGCGATAACATTCATCACGCTGAGCTTGATGATGGTTGGTGTAGTAACCTTCAATTGCGGGCAACAATATACCTTGTACCTCTGCAGGTGTATCTTTAAAATAACGTTCTGGTTGTTTTTCCCAAGCATTCAAATCCGCACATATCACTAATAATAACGATGCTTCACTGACTTGTACTTGTCCCCAGCTAGCCTGTTGAATTTGCTGACGTTTATCTTTATCTTTCACACGAACAAACCGCCAATGTTGAATATTAAATGCTGTAGGTGATAAGATTGCATGTTGCATCAATTCTTGAATTTCTGCCTCAGTCATCTCATGTGTCGAATCAAAATGTTTTACCGAACGACGTTCTACAATCGCTTGTTTAATATCCATAGGGTCTCTTAATTAAATTAGATTTATTGTGAAGTAGCTTCATCTACTTTTATGTAGATAAAGTGTTGTTGTGTGTGATGAGTTTGGTGATGAGTAGCACCGTGTGATGCCCTGTTTTTATCATTACTGACTTGTCCGATTTCGAGCCATGTCCCTACTGAACCTAAGATATTAGTAAACATCTCACTTTGGCTAATAATGCCATTTTTCTTAGAAAAAGTGGCAAAGTGGGGATAAATTTCAACCCTAACTTGATGGTTAGGAAGTATGTGAGCTATCGCTTGAAATCCATTGTTAATATCAATATAACGAGTATTAGTTTGAACCGCTAGATCACCATTACTATTTAACAGTAAAAATTGTTCTTTTTGAGGTAATGCCTGAC
>JBLIKM010000063.1:0-8391 GCA_047636295.1 Methylophagaceae bacterium | reverse complement strand
AAACAAATGCCAAGCACCGTTTTATCCGACTCAATGGCCTGTTTTATTATCTTCTTTTCAGCTACCAGCCAAGGATATATGTCCTCATTATAGGCGCTCATCGATCCGCCCATAATCAATAACCAATCAAATTGTTCAACTGTTGGCAAAGATTCATTCAAATCTAAACGATACGTTTTTAATTGAAAGTCTTTACCGACAAACCAATCCGTCATCGAACCTATCCATTCACCTTCCGCATGTTGAAATATCGCTACTTTTTGCATTACACTACTCCATAAAAACCTTACTTATTTAAGATAAATAGTAGGCTTTTTATTACTCGAATCAAAGTGGTTTATGAGTAATTAATCTTACTTAAACATTGACCAAAATATACTCATATCAACATAGTCTAAATAGCAGATGTATTGCTTGTTATAGCAAAGTATGGAATATTCTATCCCCAATGCAAGTGGATTCAGGTTGTCAGTCGGCTATAGCGACGTGCAAGCATAATGGAGCGTTATAGAGAAACGATCCTTAATGACATTTTCCATCACTCATTATTTCAGTCATTTTGTATTTTTATTAAGTCACCGAAGTGATGGAGTTTAAAATCGAAGCAATGAGTCTTGACCTTACAGATATCGAACTAATTGCTGCTCAGATATTACAACAGCTTCATTCTGGAGAGATCCATAATGGTTGCTCTATGTCTGCAGTATCATCTCCTGTTACCGAAGCATGGGATAGAGCAAATGAACTTGCGGAGAAAGTAAATATCTCTCCTGCCAAAAAGAAGAATCTAATAAATAGACTTGATCTTTACTATACAAACACCAATTAAGTCTACGAGGTACGATGATTTTTATTTCATTTATGAGCCAATCCTTCAGTTAGTAAATGATAAGAAGAAGGTCTCATGAATTTATAGAAATCAATGGCGTTAGTTAGTAGCGTTAGAATATGAATTTAGTTTCCGCTCCGTAATAAGACCTGGCCATATTTTCTCTCTTAATGATCGGTTTTAGGAGTCTCTTATCTGTGGCGAAAGCCGATACAGAAGACCCTAAGATATCATAGGCAACATCCTGCCTATTACCAGATGTGTTGTCGTTAGAAATTTCTACCGTAATGAACAATAAGGACTAACGCTGAACCATATCCACGATCACTGACAATGTCCCGTTCGCAATTAATATCAATATTTTTCGGTGTGGAAATAATTATTAGCGGGCTACTGAAAGATAGCTAATTTTCTTTAAGGTGAAGAACTGAATGCTATAGCAGACTGAAAATTAATAATATTTATAAAAAAGTTAAGCTTAACAGTAAAATTATCTCTCTAGTCTATGATAAAAATCCTAGCCATAACCGGAACTTTTAAACAACACTATCGTCAGACAGTCCTGTAATAACTGCTGATGCAGTAATATGGTTCAAATAAAATAAAAACGGCACACTACATCGTTCAACACAAAGGAATACTCGGCATGACAGAGGCAAGTTTGACTAGTTCACAAATCGCAGTTCAGCAACTCAAAACCTACATCAGCAAGCAAATTATTGGACAAGAAGTCTTAGTGGAACGCATGCTCATTGCACTCTTAGCTGATGGGCATATATTGGTTGAAGGTGCGCCTGGATTAGCTAAAACACGGGCGATTAACGTGTTAAGCAAAGGCATTGAAGCTAACTTTCATCGTGTGCAATTCACCCCAGATTTATTACCTGCTGATTTAACTGGTACTGAAATATTCCGCCCTCAACAAGGCGTTTTTGAATTTAAAAAAGGCCCGTTATTTCATAATTTGATTCTGGCAGATGAGATCAATCGTTCGCCTGCTAAAGTACAAGCAGCTTTATTAGAAGCGATGGCAGAAAGACAAATTACCGTGGGTGGAGCGACCTATCCATTGCCAGAGTTATTTATGGTAATGGCAACACAAAACCCGATTGAGCAAGAAGGCACTTATCCCCTTCCTGAAGCACAGTTAGATCGGTTTATGTTGCATGTGAAAATTGACTACCCACATGCTCAACATGAAAAAGATATTTTACATTTAGCCCGTGCTGAAGCACGCGGTGAACTGAATTCGGATCACTCATCCCATACTAAAATCAGTCAACAAAGCTTATTAACGGCACGAAAAGAAGTGTTAGATATTTTTATGAGCGATGCCTTGGAAGAGTATTTATTGCAACTCATTATCGCTACCCGTGACCCAAGTGTTTATGGCGCAGACATGGCCGCATGGATTCAATATGGTGCTAGCCCCCGTGCTAGCATTGCTTTGGACCGTGGCGCACGGGCTAAAGCATGGTTACAACAACGTGATTTTGTTACCCCTGAAGATATTCAAGATATGGCCTATGACGTATTACGTCATCGTTTGATTTTATCTTATGAGGCAGAAGCAGAAGGCATTACCACTGCTCGCGTTATTGAACAATTAATTGCTCGTGTTGCCGTCCCTTAAGCAGGATACGCAAAGATGAACTCAGCACTGCAAACCAATAATGATCTGGTTTCGATACGGTTAAAAACACTGATTGACCTGGCTAAATCAATCGCCATGTTAAAACGTCGTCGCCATCAGATCAAAGCAGGCCAAAATGGCGAATATATATCACGGTTTAAAGGCCGCGGTATGGAGTTTGATGAAACACGCATCTATCAACCTGGCGATGATATTCGCAGTATTGATTGGCGAGTGACAGCACGTAGCGACAAGACCCATACCAAAATTTATCGAGAAGAACGCGAACGTCCGGTATTTATTTCGGTGGATTATCGCCCTGCTATGGAATTTGCAACACGCGGTGTATTTAAGTCGGTGCAAGCAGCAAAAATAGCAGGCTTATTGGCGTGGTCGGCTCAAACCAGTGGTGACCGAATTGGTGGTCAGATCTTTAATGAACACGGCTGTCAGGAAATAAAACCCAAAGGCGGCAAACATGCGGTATTACATTTTTTAAATGCCTTGGTGAAGCCTGATTGTGTCAATGATGCTAACGTGTCCTTGGAACGGGTATTAACTCGGCTTATTCATCACAGTCGTCCCGGTAGTTTAGTCTATGTGATCAGTGACTTTCGTGGTTTGAATGATACGGCTGAGTTGCATTTATCCAAATTAAGTCGTCATTGTGAGGTAGTGTTAATTCATATTTACGATCCACTAGAAAGCCAACTGCCGACTAAAGGTCGTTTTCGCTTTACCGATACCCTTCGCGACATTATTGTCGATAGTAGTGATACGCAACGATTAGTGGCCTATCAACAACGTTTTCAGCAACAGCAACTTCATTTACAAACCTTAAGCAAAAAGTGGCGAATTACTTTATTACAATGCAGTACCAACGATGATCCGCTAGAGCTTATACGCTAATGGAACAACCTTTACCTTTACGTGATATTCACTTACCTGAGGCTATTTCTTGGTGGCCGCCAGCGCTTGGTTGGTGGATATTGTTAGTGTTAATCCCCCTAGTTATTTTTGGCGTTTGGTACTTATATAAACGTCTGACCCGTAACACCGTCGTTAAGAGTGCTAAACACTTATTAATAACAATTAAAGATGATCAAAGTAGCGATGACTTGCAAAAAATACAACAACTATCAACATGGCTACGCCGCGTCACAATGAGTGGTACTCCCGAGCAACACAATGCGGGTTTAACCGGTAAAGCATGGTTAGTTTATTTAGATAATGGCGTAGAAGGATCGCCATTTAGTGACGGTATTGGCCAATGCCTAGCCGACGTACAATTTCGACAATCAGTGCCTGATGATCTCGATATTAATGCCTTAATCACACTCTGTGAAATGTGGTTAAGGGGACAGAAACAATGATTCATTTTGACTGGCCTTGGTTATTATTGGCCCTACCGCTGCCCTTCTTAGTTCGTTGGTTATTACCTGCCCAAACACCCGTTGAACAAGCGGCTTTAAAAGTCCCGTTTCTCGATGATTTTGCTGGTGATGAAACCACTAAGATTTCACCTCAACAGCAATGGCCATTAGTCCTTGCCACTATCGCTTGGATTTTACTAGTTTTGGCAAGTAGTCGTCCACAATGGTTGGGCGAGCCGATTGAACAAGCCATATCTGGACGAGATTTAATGTTAGCGGTCGATGTATCAGGCAGTATGCAACAAGATGACTTCATTATTAATAGGCAACGTGTTGATCGCCTATCGGCTACAAAACAACTGGCTACCGACTTTATTGATCGCCGAGTAGGTGATCGTGTTGGTTTAATATTGTTTGGTACCACAGCTTATGTGCAAACTCCTTTGACATTTGATCACAAAACCGTAACTACCTTATTAGATGAGGCATTTATTGGTATTACCGATGATAAACCAGCAACATCAATCGGCGATGCTATTGGTCTCGCAGTCAAACGTATGGATGATCAGCAAGCCAATAGTCATGTACTTATTCTACTGACCGATGGTGCTAATACAGCAGGCGAAGTCACACCATTACAAGCGGCAGAGTTAGCGGCAAGTCATCAATTGAAAATCTACACAATTGGTATCGGCGCCGATGAAATGATCATTCGAAGTCTATTTGGTGACCAGAAAGTGAATCCATCGAGCGATTTGGATGAAAAGACATTAACAGTTATTGCAGATAAAACGGGCGGCAAATATTTTCGGGCTAGAAATACCCAACAACTTGAGACGATCTATCAATTGCTTGATCAACTAGAACCCGTAGAAAAAGATAAGCAATATTTTAGGCCGCTCAGTGAACTTTACCCTTGGCCTTTAGGGCTCGCTTTGTTTCTCGCAAGTATTATCACCCTTAATCGATTATGGGAGCCTCGATTAGGAGGCCGTTTGAGGTTGTGATGAATTTAGCTGACTTTCATTTTATAAGACCGTATTGGTTTTTAGCCTTGTTACCCGCGGCACTGTTTATCATCTTATCCGTTAGACATAAGTTGGCTCGTGGCAACTGGTCTGAAGTGTGTGATGACGCATTACTGCCATTCATTTTGCAAGACAGTGATAAACACGCTAAACGTCGCTGGTTATCAATAGCCATGTCTGTTGCGAGTCTCTTAGCCATTATTGCTCTAGCAGGCCCAACATGGGAACGCTTGCCAACACCCGCTTTTCGTAATGATGCAGCATTAGTTATTGCACTCGATCTTTCGCGCTCGATGAATGCTAGCGATATCAATCCTAGTCGCTTAATTCGGGCACGGTATAAAGTTGCTGATATATTGCAACAGCGTAAAGATGGCTTAACGGCCTTGATAGCTTATGCTGGCGATGCCTTCACTGTGACGCCATTGACCAGTGATATAGCGACGATCAGTAGCCAGCTCAATGCCTTAACTACTGACATCATGCCCAGCCAGGGTAGTAATACATTGGCAGCACTCAAGCTAGCCGTTGACTTATTACAGCAAGGCGGACAAACACAGGGTTCAATTTTACTTATTGCTGATGCCATTAATGCTGATTCAATGGCTCAAGCTCAGGCTATTTTAGGCAACTATAACTTGTCAATATTGGGTATTGGTACGGCTGAAGGTGCACCAATTAAATTGGCTGATGGTGGTTTTTTGAAAGATAATCAAGGCAATATTGTTGTACCAAGATTAGAGTCATCACAACTGTCATCACTCGCACAGCTTGGCGGTGGTATTTATCAATCGATCACTAACAATAACAGTGATATCAAAGCCCTGTTAGCTAATAATAATCGTGTCGCCACACAAGATACAACCAGGGATTCCAAACAACTAGTCGAACAATGGGTAGAACAAGGGCCTTGGTTATTATTACTATTATTACCTTTGGCGGCTTTATATTTTAGAAAAGGCTTGTTGGTCATTCCTCTATTTGTGTTAATGAATTATCCACAACAAAGTTATGCTGTTGAGTGGCAAGATTTATGGCAAACACCTGATCAACAAGCACAACAGGCATTTAATCAGCAGCAATATGAACAAGCAGCCACTCAGTTTCAATCACCGCAATGGCAAGCCGCAGCCCAATATAAAGCTGAGAAATATCAACAAGCAGCTGACACCTTGCAGCCACTTGAACAACATTCCGCTGATGCTTATTACAATCAAGCGACTGCTTTGGCAAAAGCAGGAAAACTAGAGCAGGCTTTACAAAGCTATCAAAGAGCCCTAAAACTTAATCCTGAACACGAAGATACGCTTTATAACAAAAAGCTTGTCGAACAAGCCTTGCAAAAACAGCAACAAGAGCAAGAGCAGGATCAAGACAAGGAAAAGTCTGATTCAGACTCATCTGATAAAAAGCAAAGTGATGAACAAGATAGCCAATCATCAGATCAATCAAATGATCAACAGGCTCAACAGGATAAAAAGTCAGAACAATCCTCTAACGATCAGGCAAATCAAGACCCGCAACAACAGAGCAAAGAGACAGATAAAGCTCAGCAAGCTTCTGAAGCTGAAGAAAAAGCCAAAAAAGCCAAAAAAGCTAAATCAGAACAAGGTTCAAAGCAAGATAAAGAGGCAGAAGATGAAGCTGCTCAACAACAAGCGGCTCAGGATGCCAATGAGGACAGCGAACAAAAACAGGCACAGGAACAGTGGCTAAAACGTATTCCCGACGATCCTGCCGGTTTATTAAAACGCAAATTCAAATATCAATATAGTCAACGTAATCAAAGTCCACAACAGGAAAAAACATGGTAAATATGTTTTCATCGACCCTATCAACAGCCTTGAGTAAAAGCCGGATTGCCAACTCAGCTAGATCAATGACCCTAATGATGTTACTGCTAATGCTGTTTTCAGTATCCGCCACGGCCGCTCAAATTGACGTGTCTGTAGATAGAAATCCTATTGCACTTACCGACTCATTCCAATTGACCTTTAGCACATCGGAATCACCCGATGACGATCCTAACTTTGCTCCACTGCAACAAGATTTTGACATTGTTAATCAACATAAAAATAGTCAAGTTTCTTGGGTCAATGGCTCGACTAACAGAACGATTCAATGGACCTTGAGTGTGATGGCTAAACGCAGTGGTGATTTACAAATACCAGCGATTTCTTTTGGCGATGATGCTTCTCAACCATTAGCTATTACGGTTATTGAAACAACGCCGTTGACAGCCATATCGAATGATAATGAATTATTTCTAGAAGTCGAAGCAAGCCCTACTAACGCTTATGTACAAGCTCAGGTGTTATACACCGTACGTTTATATCACCGCATTAATCTTGCTCAAGCGACGCTCTCCGATCCCGAGCTTGATAACGCTGTGATTAAAAAAATAGCTCAGGATAATCAATACAACACAAAAATTAAAGGCATGACTTACCGGGTAACTGAACGTAAATATGCCATTTTTCCTCAGCAAAGTGGTGCAATGACTATCGCACCTCTGGTATTAACAGCTGAAGTGATGAGCGATGATCCACGTTCACGTTATAATAGTTTTTTCAGCAACCAAAGTACGCAAACTAAGCGCATTTTATCTAAAGAAATTAACTTAAATGTACAATCTGCCCCAGCCACTTTTAACGGCGATCATTGGTTGCCAGCTGAACAATTAGCTTTAAAAGAAACATGGTCGAATGGTACTTTACAAGTCAAGGTCGGTGAACCGATCACCCGTACCCTAACGATTCTCGCCAAGGGAGCAACGTCAAGTCAGCTACCTGATCTAAGCATTCAATTCGTTAACTCTGAGCTTAAAACCTATCCAGATCAGGCCGTGATTAACGATCAGCAAAATGGTGATGGTGTTCTTGCTATGCGTGAACAAAAAATAGCCTTTATACCTTCAACAGCCGGCAATTTTACTTTAGCTGCAATCGATGTTCCTTGGTTTAATACTCAAACTCAAGAGATGGAACTGGCCCAACTTCCAGCAGTAACATTAGTGGCCATTGCATCAGAACCCGTTAACACAAGCATAAATAACACGCCCTCTTCTTCAGTAATACAATCAGCACAACAGGTCACAGAGATAACACCAGCACCCTCTTTTAATATTTGGATGTGGACATCGGTAGGTTTTGGCCTTGCTTGGTTATGCACGTTATTATTTATATGGTGGTCACGTTATAATAAACCCCTAGAAAAGATAAAATCTAAAACTGAAAATACGCCCATCAAACTAAAAGAAATCATTAAGGACCTTAAAACAGCATGCACAGAAAATAACCCTCGCGCTGCCCAACAAGCACTTATTCAATGGGCCTCGGTCAGCTATAACATTACAATCTTAGCCAAGCTCAATACTTATTGTGATACTGACATGCAAGCTGAATTAGCAAAACTTAATCTCGCTTTATATGCCAAGGAGAAATCGGCCTGGGATGGCGCTGGATTGTTACAGGTCGTTATAGCTAAACATACAAAACAATCATCGGCTAAAAGCGTCGACGAGCCTTT
>JBLIKM010000062.1:0-8662 GCA_047636295.1 Methylophagaceae bacterium | reverse complement strand
CCTTTATAATCAACGACGCAGGGTTCTTTACCTTCAATAAAATAACGTTTTTCATCAAACACGCTGTAATTAGGCAAGTGATGTTTAAAATAACTAGCCAGACATTGGCCATCAGCAATTAAAGAGGCTGCATTATATAAATCTGCACGGACCACGCCTGATGGATGTCCCACCAATACGGCTACGCCCTTAATTTTAGATTTTAAGCTGACCAAGCCTTTTTCAACCCGTTTGATTAAGCCCGGTCTAAGTAATAAATCTTCTGGCGGGTAGCCCGTTAAGGTAAGTTCAGGGAATACCACTAAGTCAGCATTTAATTCATCTCGGGCTTGTTCAGCGGCAGTAATGACCTTTTTGACATTACCAGAAACATCACCCACTACAAGATTGATCTGCCCCATAACGAGGCAAAATTCAGCCGTCATCAGTTATTGGCCCATTGCTTCAAGCATTCGGTCACCCATTTCAGCAGGTGAACGGGCAATATGTACGCCAGCAGCAGCGAGTGCTTGTAATTTAGCTTCGGCAGTACCTTGACCACCACTAATAATGGCACCCGCATGACCCATACGTTTGCCAGCAGGCGCTGTTAAACCAGCAATGTAAGCAACCACAGGTTTAGTCACATAGTGGCGAATATACGTGGCTGCATCTTCTTCTGCCTGACCGCCAATCTCACCGACCATCACTATGCCTTCTGTTTGTGGATCATCTTCAAATAAAGCCAAAATTTCAATAAAGTCCATACCATGGATGGGATCACCACCGATACCGACACAAGTACTTTGTCCCAAGTCATTTTGCGTAGTTTGATGTACTGCTTCATAGGTCAATGTACCTGAGCGTGACACAATACCAATTTTACCGGGCAAATGTATTGGGCCTGGCATAATGCCAATTTTACATTCACCTGGTGTAATCAATCCTGGACAGTTTGGGCCAATCAAGCGGGCATCTGAATGCTTCAAAGCGTACTTGACTCGCAGCATGTCTTGAACCGGAATACCTTCGGTAATACAGGCAATAATTTTAATTCCTGCATCAGCCGCTTCTAAAATCGCATCTGCAGCAAAAGCAGCAGGCACATAAATCATTGAGGCATCCGCATTTGTTTCTGCTACTGCTTCGGCAACCGTATTAAAAACAGGCCGATCTAGGTGAGTTTGCCCCCCTTTACCTGGCGTTACACCACCCAAAAATTGTGTACCGTAAGCCATTGCCTGCTCTGAGTGAAAAGTCCCTTGTTTGCCGGTAAAACCTTGACAAATAACACGGGTATCACGGTTAACTAAAATACTCATGCTTTATTCTCCTTCGCTGAAGCAACGGCTTGTCTGGCTGCATCAGTTAAATCTTGCGCTACACGTAAATCCATTCCACTCGAGAGCAATAATTCACGGCCGCGTTCGGCATTAGTACCTTCCAATCGGACAATAACGGGTAAACTTAAACCTACATCTCTTGCCGCTTGAATAATGCCTTCGGCAATCAAATCACAGCGCACAATGCCACCAAAGATATTAACCAGTATCGATTTCACTTTTTTATCTGACAAAATCAATTTAAAGGCTTCGGCAACTCGCTCAGCTGTAGTACCGCCACCCACATCAAGAAAGTTAGCAGGTTGACCGCCTTCTTTTTGAATCAAATCCATGGTTGCCATGGCTAATCCGGCACCGTTGACCATGCAGGCCACTTCACCATCTAATGTAATGTAATTCAGGCCATATTTCTGAGCGACCACTTCAGTTTCATCTTCTTGAGTAGGATCAAACATTGCCGCTAATTCAGCATGTCTAAATAAGGCGTTATCGTCCAAATTCAATTTAGCATCTACGGCTAACAAATTATCTTGCCCTGTGACCACTAAGGGATTGATTTCAACCAAACTCACGTCATTTTCAGTAAATAAACGATACAAACCTTGCATCACTGTTTGCAATTGTTTGAAGGTATTACCTGTCAATCCCAAAAAGAAACCCGCACGTCGGCATTGATACGCTTGTAAACCGACAACAGGATCAACAATTAAATTCAAAATGGCATCAGGACTTTCAGCTGCTACCGCTTCGATATCCATTCCGCCTTGTGCAGAAACCATGAAAACAACACGTTGGCTAACACGGTCAACTAACACGGCAAGATACAGTTCACGCACAATATCTGAAGGCTGTTCTACTAAGATCTGATGAACAGGTAGTCCGTCTGCAGTTGTTTGGTGAGTGACCAGATTGCGTCCCAACATGTCATAGGCCGCATCGGCAACGCCATCGAGTGTATCAACTACTTTGACACCACCTGCCTTACCACGTCCTCCGGTATGAACTTGCGCTTTAACAACCCAGCGTTCGCCACCGAGCTGTTCTGCAGCTTGCCGTGCTTGAGATCCATTAGTCACTGCCTGACCTTTTGGGGTGGCAATGCCATAGCGAGTAAATAATTGTTTAGCCTGAAATTCGTGCAGGTTCATCTTATATTTTTGCCTTATTTATCGTTTTAGCAATAATGCTGTAATTACGCTTTATGCGAGACGCTGTATTTTCTCGCAATCCTCAGATAATTACCATCGCTAGTCATGATATAGTTTAAAATATGAACCACGCAAAGAGAAACATATGACACCGCTTTATCCAGAAATCGAACCTTACAATACTCATCAACTTGAAATGGAACTACTTAGTAATGGTCTGCGCCATCAAGTCTATGTCGAAGAATGCGGTAATCCTAATGGCATTCCCGTGGTTTTTTTGCATGGTGGACCTGGTTCCGGATGTCGACCTTCACACCGCTGCTATTTTGATCCTGATCTTTATCGCATTATCCTTTTTGATCAACGTGGTTGCGGTCGCTCATTACCTCATGGTGAGTTAGATAATAACAACACCTCGTTTTTAATCGCAGATATGGAAACGATTCGTCAGCATCTTAATATTGATCGCTGGGTTATCTTTGGCGGTTCATGGGGTAGCACCCTTGGTCTATGTTATGCCCAACGACATCCAGAAGGTGTTTTAGCTATGCTTTTGCGAGGAATATTCCTAGGTCGTCAGCAAGATATAGATTGGGTTTATGCCGAAGGTGGGGCATCACGATTATTTCCTGATGCTTGGCACCAATTGGTTAAAAATCTACCTGAAGCAGATCAATCATCGCCGTTGAAAACCTACTATCAACAACTCACTGCATCTGATCAATTGCATCAAATGGCTGCCGCTAAATTGTTACAAGCCTGGGAAGGTACGATCGTAACTCTGCGAGATCATGAACATCAGCCCGATGTAATGCAAGAGCCTAGTCCGCTAGCGCATTCGCGTATTCAACTCCATTTTGCCCTAAGTGAATGTTTCATTGCCGACATGCCAATTTTGGACAATATAGATACTATTAGAGCTATCCCTACCACTATAATACAGGGCCGTTATGACATTGTTTGTCCTACACAACAGGCATGGGAACTACAACAAGCATGGCCCGAAGCCGAACTAGATATTATACCTATGGCTGGGCATGCTGCGGGAGAACCCGCCTTAATTAGTGCTCTAATTCATGCCACACGTGATATGGCAGAACGATTAACGAATAAACATACCCAACCTTCAGCATGATTGGTTTACTACAACGCGTAGACTTCGCTACGGTATGTGTAGCGAATGAAGAAATTGCACGTATTAAAAAAGGTTTATTAGTTTTTGTCGGTGTAGAACGTGAGGATACACAAGCAGAAGCAGATCGCTTATTATCAAAAATATTAGCTTATCGACTATTTAGTGATGAAAACGATAAAATGAACTTCTCATTACAAGATACTCATGGCGGTTTATTATTAGTACCACAGTTCACTTTAGCCGCTGACACCCACAAAGGATTGCGGCCCAGCTTTACCTCTGCTGCATCGCCAAAGGAAGGTAGTGAACTATTTAAGCATATTTGTACACAAGCAACGCAACGCCACCCTATTGTTGAAACAGGTCAGTTCGGTGCTGATATGCAAGTCTCTCTCACTAATAATGGTCCAATCACTTTTTGGTTACACGTGCCACCCCATTCTGTTAATAAATAGGTAACTTAATGCGACTATTTCGTAATTTTTTGATTGGTTTATTTCTAACCATTGTTGGAATTGGGGCATTATTATTTGTGCCCTCACAACAGGCGCCGGCCCCTATGCCTTGGCAAATAACCATCATGCCCGATGGTAAAAGTAAAGTATTCGGCATTCATATCGGCACTACAACCTATAACCATACTAAAGTGCTATTGCATGAGTTTGGCAAAATTGCTGCTTTTTCTCAGCAAGAAAAACCTTCAACGATAGAAGCTTTTTTTGATAGCGTTCATCTCGCAGGCATTACCGGCAAGCTGGTGTTGAATCTTGATGTACCTGAACAACAAATAACCGAAATGATGTCCCGTGCTTATGAGGCCAGATTACAAGATAGTGGTGCCCACCGTTATGATCTTAGTAACAGTGACAAAGAGAGTATAGTCAATGCGCCTATCGTAGCAATTACTTACGTTCCTTCAGTGAAATTGAATGCCGATATTGCACGTTTCCGGTTTGGTGAACCTGGCAGCATTAGTCAAGATACGCTCGATCCAAACACAACTACTTGGCATTACCCTTTGACCGGTTTGACTATCCGAATGAATGAGCATGAGAAGACGATATTGCAATACCAATAGAGACGATGAAATCTTTAATAAAAAAGACCGCATTTCTTTCTAACTACTGATTAAAGATCTAATAACACCTTGCTGACAAGTGTTATCGCTGCTGATTCAGCAACGCTTCAACACCATTGGTCATCAACAAGAATATTTCTCATCAATATTGCCATCAAAACCCTTGAACGTCTTGCTCAATATACTGGCTAAAGTCTGAAAAACTCAGTGGTTTACTAAAATAGTAGCCTTGCACGCGGTCACAATCTTGTGCTTGAAGAAACGCTAATTGCTCCTTAGTTTCGACACCTTCAGCAACCACATCCAGCTGCAAGCGATGTGACATAGCAAGAATAGCGTCTACAATGGCTGCATCATTTATATTAGCGTTGACATCCCTCACAAACGAACGGTCTATTTTTAAAACATTTAATGGGAATTGTTTTAAATATGACAGTGATGAATAGCCCGTACCAAAATCATCAATGGCTAAGGTCATACCCAGCGCACTTAACTCATTCAATGTTGTAATGGCTAGGTCCGTATTATCCATCAAGATACTTTCAGTGATTTCTAATTCTAAGTTTTTAGGTGATATACCCGTTTCAGACAATAACTGTCTGATATAAGAAACTAATTGACCACCTTTAAATTGTCGACCTGATAAGTTCACCGCTATTTGAAAATCGGGAACGAGTTTATCCTTCAATGCCATATAGGCTTCACATGCTTGGGTCAGTACCATTTCTCCCACGACACCAATTAAACCCGTATCTTCTAAAATAGGTACAAAGTCTGCCGGAGAGACATCACCCCACTGCTCACTATTCCACCGCAATAAGGCCTCGGCACCACAAACCTTTCCCGTCCTTAGGTCAATCTGAGGTTGAAAGTTCAGATAAAGCTCGTCCAGCTCAACAGCAC
Source organism: Methylophagaceae bacterium (assembly GCA_047636295.1). Lineage (GTDB taxonomy): Bacteria > Pseudomonadota > Gammaproteobacteria > Nitrosococcales > Methylophagaceae. The sequence goes on along the minus strand of JBLIKM010000062.1, from coordinate 3,076 downwards.
GACGCAGACTGGTTTCCATCGCTAATCGTTCAGCTGCCCTAGCATTCATATCGGCAGAGTAAAACTGAAAATTATTTCGACCATTATCTTTAGCGTGATACATTGCAGCATCAGCATTTTTCAGTAATGTATCCATATCCCGCCCGTCCGCTGGGTACAAACTGATCCCGATACTCGGGCTAATATTGACCTGTATGGTGCCCAACAGATAGACTTCAGATACTGCTAATTGTATTTTTTCTGCGATTTTTGCAACATATTGAGCTGAGCGCACGTCCTCTAAAATCACGGTAAATTCATCACCACCAAGACGCGCAACCGTATCGCCTTCTCTTATTGATGCCTGCAAACGAGCCCCCACATCACACAATAACTGATCCCCTGCAGTATGACCTAAAGAGTCATTAATATGTTTAAAGTGGTCTAAGTCAAGGAAGAAAACAGCCAATGTACCCGATTCACGATGTGATTTATGTAGGGCATGTTCAAGACGATCAATAAAAACAGCGCGATTTGGTAAGCCTGTTAAACTATCAATACTAGCCAAGCTCACTAATCGTTCTTCATTTTCCCGTTGATGAGTAATATCTTCAAATAGCCATATTGTGCCTTGATTGGGATCTTCATGGTCGATGGCCTTGCTCGAAATTGAACACCAGAAACGTTCACCATTTTGGCGAACCATTTCCAGTTGTCCTTCAAAATTTTCGCCGCTATTTAATACTGCATCCACTTCATCACTTAATTGTTCAAAAGCCATGTCACTAAGATATAAACAGCGTGTTGATAACCCTGAAATTTGAGCGCGTTCACAGCTAAATAAGGTTTCAAACTTCTGATTAACGTGTAAGAATGTTCTGTCTTTAATAAATGCTATGCCCACCATGGCATTTTCTAAAATAGCGTCTAATTCAAAACTTTTTGTTTTTAAGTCCGCCTCCACCAATTTCCAACTACTTACATCTGAAATCACACAAACCCAGATTTCATTATTCATACTTGAAACAGGATTAAGTGATAGCCACATATAAAAGGGTTGCTTGTTATAGTAAAGACCTTTAAATTCCTTACTAGTTTGTTGCAATTTCAGGACATCAGTAAGACTGTCTATATGTTGGTTTTCACTAAAAAACTGCAGAATATTCAGCCCTGTCAAACTATTGTGACCTGCTTTCAAGACTCGACCAGCAGCAGGGTTAGTAGACTCAATAACACCTGAAATCGTAACGGTTAAAATAGCTTCAGGTACACCATTTAATATTGCGGTTATATGCTGCTTTCTAACTTCCAGCGAATCTTTAGCTTCGGCCAAATCTTTGATTAAGGTCTGCGTATTTTCAGCAAACAAATTAAAATCTTTAGCTAATATTGCAAATTCACTTTTACCAGACGTGACTTTTAATCGAGTAGCAAAATTTTTAGCTGATAAGGCGCGCATAGCACTGCGTAATTCGTCTAACGGACGGTTAATCCTTCGTGAAATCGCAAGGATGAATCTCAGCATTCCCAATATTATTATCGTGCTTAATAAAATTATGATCCAGAGCGCGCGTTCAGCAACAATAGCTGATTGTGTAACCGTTGTTAAGCTTTGCTGACTAATTAAGGCTGATAACTGTTCTAATTGGGCCAGCATTAATTTTAGCGTGATAATTGACTGTTTTTGCCCTAATGCCAACAAATGTTGGACTTGTAATTGCTCTACGCGTAATTGATATATCGACAAATTACCTATCAACACATTTTGAATTAACAGATGAATATCGCGCTCTAGCTCTTCTGTTAACTTGAATAACTCCGTCTCATGCTGTAATTTTTCTTTTAGCTGCTTAATATCAATATTTAACAGCGCTACATGTTGCTGAATATCATTATCACGTACACTTAATAAATTATCTGTATTTTCTGACTGCATAATTTTCAGAGTGAAACTGGTAGTCTTCAGCAGATTTAATCGCACAGATTGGCTTAATTGCTGAATGCCATTCTGCTGATTAAAAATAACATTTCTAATCAGTTTTTCAGTATAGTCTGGCTCATTATTTTTAAGTGACAACCTCAATGTGCGCTTATCTTGACTCACTTGTAAATTAATTCGTCCAGAAATTTCTTCAACGTTATTTTGAATTTTTGCATCTAATAATTCGATAATTGTAATTTTTTGTTTTAAGCTTAAAGCTGTAGAGTGTTGTCGTTCAATCAATGTCAATAATTGCGAATCAACATCTAAAAAACGATGATAATAATCCATCAGAGACATAACCACTGTAGCACCTTGTTCATGGCTAGACACGGCTGTTTTAAGTTGCTTTAAGTATTGCTCAAACTCTTGTTCTAATTCACTACGGGGCAATAACTCAGTGATTTTTTTTAATGAATCAGAGGCAGTAACTTGTTTCTGCCGAGTTATAAATGAAGCTGCAACACTACTAAGTTGTCGGCTAGCATTCTCCATAGGTAGCACATGAGACGTTAATTTATTTTGAGTACTGGTGAATGAGATATTGCTATACATGGCCACCGCAGCAATCACTAGAATGGCAAAAATTGTTGCCAATGACCACAGCTTCAGTAAACTTTTAATACTCCATAATTTAAACATTATTACTATCCATTCCTTGTAAGCACCTTATTCATTTAATAGCTCATAGTCGTCTAGCATTGGCCATGAAAAGCGGCTTATTTTTCCTTTTTCAAAATGTGTCATCCAAACGATATGTATCGCTTGATGCGTTGTTTTATCAAAGTGAATATCAACGCCCAAACTAATATCAGTGTCATGCAATGATTCTAAACCATCAATAATGCTTTCTTTACTGATATCGCCTTTGACACTTAACAACCCTTGGTGAAATATTTTAACTACGATAATGCCTTCTAATGAAACCGAGTTGGGTTCTAAATTAATATTGACTTGCTGTAAGCCAGACAAATATTCCTGCACTATTGGCAAGTTCGATTCTAACGAGGGTACAACTTGCATCACAATAACATTATCTACCTCACCTAATGCTTGTTTGAGTGATGAGCCATCTACAAAAGACAAATTCAAAAAGATGGCATTAGGTATTTCTTG